>CAJXLG010000243.1 GCA_913055885.1 uncultured Rhodospirillales bacterium | reverse complement strand
GCCCCAGGTCCTCCGCCCCGGCGTGCGCCATCGCCGTCACCCGCGCCTGGATGGTCGCTTCGTCGATGAGCGGGGTGACCCCGTCGGGCACGGGAAAGTCCACGTCCATGAGCGCCTCTCCTTCAATCCCGGTCCCCCATTGTGCCGGACGATGCCGCGCCGCGAAATCCTTGACGCGGGCGCCGGCGGCGGCAATCGTTCCCGGGCATCCCCATCCGTCCCAGCGAGGCCGCCGTGACCGCCGACGACACCGCCCGGGCGCGCGACGCCGCCCACCACCTCCACCCCTACACCGATCCCGGCGTCCACGAACGCACCGGGCCGCACATCATCACGCGCGGCGAGGGCATTCACGTCTGGGACACCGACGGCAACGCCTATATCGAGGGCCTGGCCGGGCTGTGGTGCGTGACGCTCGGCTTCAGCGAGCCGCGCCTGGTGGACGCGGCGAAGCGCCAGATGGAGACCCTTCCCTTCTACCACAGTTTCGGCGGCCGCGCGCCGGAGGTCGTGGGCGAACTGGCGGAAAGGCTCATCGCCCAGGCTCCCGGAGCCATGAACCGGGTCTTCTTCACCAACTCGGGCTCCGAGGCCAACGACAGCCTCATCAAGCTCACCTGGGCCTGCAACAACGGTCTGGGCCGGCCGGAGAAGAAGAAGATCATCGCCCGCCAGGGCAGCTATCACGGGATCACCCTGGCGACGGCGGGCCTCACCCACCTGCCCTACGCCCGGACCGGATTCGACGTACCCCTCAACGATCGCTTCCTGGCCACCACCTGCCCCAACCACTTCCGCGAGGCGCGCCCGGACGAGTCCGAGGAAGCCTTCGCCGACCGGCTGGCGGCGGACCTGGACCGCCTTATCGAGGCGGAGGGGCCGCACACGGTGGCCGCCTTCATCGCCGAGCCCGTTCTCGGGGCCGGTGGCGTCATCCCGCCGCCCGCCACCTATTTCGACAAGGTGCAGGCGGTGCTCAAAAAGCACGACGTCTTCCTCATCGCCGACGAGGTCATCTGCGGCTTCGGCCGCACGGGGAACCGTTTCGGCAGCGAGACCTACGGCCTCGACCCCGACATGGTGACCCTCGCCAAGGGGTTGTCGTCGGGCTATCAGCCCATCGGCGCCGCCCTCATGAGCGAACGGGTGTACGAGGGCGTCAAGGCGGCGGCGGCGGAGACGGGCATGCTCGGCACCGGCTTCACCTATTCCGGCCACCCCGTCCCCGTGGCCGTGGCGCTGGAGGCCCTCAGGCTCTACGAGGAACGCGACGTCGTGGGCATGACGCGGGCGCGCACGCCCCACTTCCAGGCCCGCCTGCACGCCCTGGCCGACCACCCCCTGGTGGGCGACACCCGGGGCGTGGGGCTGCTGGGCGGTGTCGAGGTGGTGGCCGACCCGGCCACCGGCGCCCGTTTCGATCCGGCCACGGGTGCGGCCAAGGTGGCGGCGCGCCACTGCATGGACCACGGGCTGTTCGTCCGGCCGCTGCCCGGCGACACCCTGGGCGTCTGCCCGCCGCTGATCATCACGGAGGCGGAAATCGACGCCCTGTTCGACCGCCTGCGCGCCGGCCTGGACAGCGCCGCCGACGCCCTTGGCGTTCCCCGGGGGTAGATGGCGGGCGTCGTGTTTCGAGGCTCTTTCCGCAGGAAAGAGCACCTCAACACGACGGTATCCAAAGGCCGCGTCATGTTGAGGTGGCGCGCCATCAGGCGCGCCCTAGCCCGGATTTTGCACGGACTCGACGGGCTGCGTTGGCCTGCGCCGTGCGGATTGCGTCCCTGATCGGGGTCAGGGACAGGCGAAGAAGGCCCGCAGACGATGTGGTCCATCGGCAAGGGGCTTCGACGTTGCAAGCGGCCGGCGCAGGCCAACCCTTCGGGCGCCGGTGGCGTTGGCACAGTCGGCGTCAATGCGCTTGCCCGATGGAGGAGCATCGGGCGGCGCGCATTTCCTAGCCTGAGCCTAACGACACCGGCGCGCAGCCATCGACTCCGTGCAAAATCCGGGCTAGGCTCCCGTGTCGAGGGCGCATGAGCCCGCTCACCATTCAGGGGGAGGAACGGTTCGAGCATGCTGGCGGCACATTTCCTGAAGCACATCATTCACGAGGGCACGCTCCGCGTCGTGGACGCCACGGGGCGCACCCATGCGTTCGGCGGGGCCGTCGCGGGCCCGGCGTCAACCATACGCCTGCACGACCGGTCGCTCCACTATAAGCTTCTGTTGAATCCCTATCTCCACGTGGGCGAAGCCTACATGGACGGCAACCTCACCTTCGAGGACGGCGACCTGCGCACGTTCCTGGACCTGGTGGGCCGCAACGTCGCGGCGCTGGACAGCAGCCTGCTGGGGCGCTTCAACCTTTGGAAGAACCACGTCGCCCACACCCTGAACCAGTTCAACCCGGCGCCCCTGGCGCGCAAGCGCGTCGCCCACCACTACGACCTGTCCGACGAGCTCTACGACCTGTTCCTGGACGACGACCGGCAATATTCGTGCGCCTACTGGCGCACCGACGCCGACGACCTGGAGGCGGCCCAGCACCACAAGAAGGTGCACATCGCCTCCAAGCTGCGCATCGAGCCGGGCGTGCGCGTCCTCGACATCGGCTGCGGCTGGGGCGGCCTGGCGCTGGAGCTGGCGCGTCAGGGGGCCGACCGGGTGGTGGGCATCACCCTGTCCGAGGAGCAGGTGAAGGTGGCCAACCGCCGGGCACGCGAGGCGGGCCTGGACGGCCGGGTGGAATTCCGGCTGGAGGACTACCGCCACATCGAGGGCCCGTTCGACCGCATCGTGTCCGTGGGCATGTTCGAGCACGTGGGGGTGCGGCAGTACCGCGCCTTCTTCCGCACCGTGCGCAACCTCCTCACCGACGACGGCGTGGCGCTCCTGCACTCCATCGGCCGCATGGAGCCGCCGGGAAGCACCAACGCCTGGCTGCGCAAGTACATCTTCCCGGGCGGCTACACCCCGGCCATGTCGGAGGTCCTCGGGGCCGTGGAGAAGGAGCAACCCTTGTGGGCCACGGACATCGAGGTGCTTCGCCTGCACTACGCCTGGACCCTGCGGGAATGGCACCGGCGTTTCGCCGCCAACCGCGATACGGTGAAGCGCCTGTACGACGAACGCTTCTGCCGCATGTGGGAGTTCTACCTGCTGGGCTGCGAGATGGCCTTCCGCTACTGGAACCAGATGGTCTTCCAGCTCCAGCTCGCCCGGCGCCAGGACGCCGTGCCGTTGACGCGCGATTACATGGTGGACGCGGAACGACGCCTAATGGAGAGCTGATCCGTCCGGTGCCGGCGGCAGGGTGAAGCTAACGCGGGTCCCCCGCCCCGGCTCGGAGACGGCGCGGATGCGGCCCGTGTGCCGCTCCACGATGCGCCAGCACAGGGCCAGGCCGATGCCCGTGCCGTCCTCCGTTTCGGGCGGCTGCAGCCGCTGGAAGATGCCGAAGACGCGGTCGCAGTACCGCGCTTCCATGCCCGCGCCATTGTCCGTCACGGCAATGGCGGGGTCGCCGTCCAGGGTGTCGGCATGGACGTTGACCCGCAGCGGACGGTCCCCGGCCCGGAATTTCAGGGCGTTGTCGAAAAGCTGTTCGAACACGCGACCCACCTGGCCGGGGTCCGCCTCCACGGCCGGCAGGTCGTCGGCCACGGTGAGGGCCGCCCCGGCCGCCTGGAAACGCTCCGCCAGGGCCTCGCCCGCCCGGCGCGCCACGGCCCCGGCATCCAGCGGCCGGGGCGCGAGGCGCTCGCGATCCACCCGGCTGTAGTCCAGCAGGTCCTCGATGAGCCGGCGCGCCCGGCGGGCACCGCCCGTCATGTGGCGCAGGAAGGTGGCGGCCTCGCTGTCCAGGCAGGGCCGGCAGTGGCGCTCCAGCATCTGGGCGTAGCTCACCACGTTGCGCAGGGGCTCCTGGAGATCGTGCGAGGCCAGCTCGACAAAGCGTTCCAGCTCGTCCAGCGCCTTGCGCAACTGGTGCTCCCGGGTAACCGCTTCCGTCAGGTCGGTCACGAGGGCGACGGCGGCTTCCGGCCGGCCCGATTCGTCAACCACCGTGGTGGCGTTGAACTGGGTGTGGACGGCGCT
>CAJXLG010000242.1 GCA_913055885.1 uncultured Rhodospirillales bacterium | reverse complement strand
GGAAGGCGGGTCTGCCGCCCGAGTCCGGGAGCCTTTTGTCCAGTACGTCGCTGAACCGTACGGGCAGAGTGGCCTCCTCAAAGAGAGCTTCTGCCGCATCCGGGACCGTTTCGGGCTCCACCGTAACGTAGCGGGACGCGGAGCATCCCTGCGTCCCCCCGGTCGGGTCCGTCCACTTCTCTCCGGGGGCGGCTGTCGATGCGAGAGCCAGTAAAAGCGCCGCCAGGGCCACCACGTAGTGCTGCACGGGGGACGCCACGGTGATGGCGCGCGTCGCGTCGCGCAGGGCCAGCACGTCGTCCAGGCCGGCACAGGCGCTCACGCGGTCCAACGGATGGGCGGCCACGTGCCGGAAGGTGAAGGCCACCTCCTCGGCCTGGCTGGTGTAGCCCAGGGTGAGCCGCACGCCGAAGCGGTCCATCTGGCTTTCCGGCAGGGGATAGGTGCCCTCGAATTCCACGGGGTTCTGGGTGGCCAGGACGCAGAAGCCGGGCGACAGGGGATGGCGCTCGCCCTCGATGCTCACCTGGTGCTCGGCCATGGCCTCCAGGAGGGCGGACTGGGTGCGCGGCGAGGCCCGGTTCACCTCGTCGGCGAGCAGGATGTCCGTGAAGACGGGCCCGGGGTGGAAGCGGAATGCCTGCCGCCCCTGGTCGTAGACGGACAGCCCCAGGATGTCCGTGGGAAGCTGGTCGGGAGTGAACTGGACACGGTGAAAACGCCCCGCCACGGACGCGGCCAGCGCCTTGGCCAGGGTGGTCTTGCCGGCGCCCGGCACATCCTCCAGCAGGACGTGCTCGCCGGCGACGAAGGCGGCCACCAGGGTCTCCAGCACGGGCCGCTTGCCGGTGATGACCGTCTCCAGGTTGGCCACCAGGCGGCCGGCCAGGGTGTCGGATGATGCGTTCATACGGGATGGGTAGCCCGCCGCGCGCCACGGTTCAAGGGGCGGCCCCGCCCCGGCGCCCGTTCTAAACCACGCGTTAAGGGTGTGTATGCCATACGGAAAGGATGGTGGCGGTCCGGCCGGCCCGGCCCTTGACGCATGGCCCGCGCGCGCCAAAATCATGAGATGTCGCGGGGCCATCTCGAGGACCGCGACGCCGCGAAGGACGCCGCCGAAGCGGGTCCGGAAAAGGCACTCGCTCACCCGGAGGAGGCAGCCATGTCGCGTCTGTCCGTCTTCAACAGCCCGCTCGTGCTGGGATTCGATCATTTCGAGCGTCTCCTGGAGCGGGCGAACAAGGCCTCGGCCGACGGGTACCCGCCGTACAACATCGAGCAGATCGGCGAGAACGGCCTGCGCATCACCCTGGCCGTGGCCGGGTTCGCGGAGGACGACCTGTCGGTGAGCGTGGAGGACAACCAGCTTGTCATCCGCGGGCAGAAGACGGAGGACGAAAGCGACCGGGTCTTCCTCCACCGCGGGATCGCCTCGCGCCAGTTCCAGCGCAGCTTCGTGCTGGCCGAGGGCATCGAGGTGAAGGGCGCGACGCTGGACAACGGCCTGCTTCACGTGGACCTGGAGCGCATCGTGCCCGATCACGAGGTGCGGCACATCAACATCAGCCGGGCCGGGAACAGCGGCAAGCGCACCCTGGACCAGCGCCCCAAGGACCCCGCGGACGAGAGCGGGTCGTGAGGCACACAGGCGCCACACTGGAGGGCCGAGCCATGACCATGAGCAACGATCAAGCGGAAAACACCGGCGCCGCCGAGCGCCGCCGCATGTCCGACTACGATTTCGCCCAGTACGGCGTCCAGCACATGGCCTATGTGCGGCCGGCGGAGGACGAGGACGGCAACGCCGTGTGGAGCATCCACGCCGCCGATGGCACGCCCATGGGTGCCGCCGGCGAGCGCGAAAGCGCCCTGGCCGCCGTGCGCCAGTACGACATGGAGCCGGCCAGCGTCCACTGACCGGCCCCACCGGCCGGAACCGCGCGCCGGAACAACGCGACACCGCACCGCCGCGCCCCCGGGATACCATCGACGGGGGCGCGCGTGCGTCCGGCCGTGCGGTGCCTTTTCAGCAGCCGCACTTGCTCCGCAGAACGGTGCCGTCACAGCACCCGGTTCGGCAGGGGTTCCATGAAGAGCCCACGCAGAGGCCGTCGCATCCCGGGCAGCCCCCGGTGACTCCGGCCGGGCCAGCCGTCACGCGTTGCGCACCGTGTCGGCGAAGGTGTCCACCTCCTGGGCCAGCGCCCGCGTCGGCCGGGCCATGTCCTTGGCGCACCAGATGACCTTGATGGCCGAGCCGTAGGACGAGGCGGCGGAGCGCGTCACCTCCTGCACGCTCTCCTGCACCTGGCGGGCGTTCTGCTCGATGGTGTCCATGTGGCTGGCGATCTTGTTGGCGGCCTCTTCCTGGGTGGCCACGCGCTCGGACACGGTGCCGATGGTGTCGCTGATGCGGTGGATGGTCTCGCCCGCCCCCTCGATGGTCTGCACGGCCTCGCGGGTGGCGTTCTGGATGCCGGTGACGTGGCCGCGGATGTCCTCCGTGGCCTTGGCCGTCTGGTCGGCCAGCTTCTTCACCTCGTTGGCCACGATGGCGAAGCCCTTGCCGGCCTCGCCGGCGCGGGCCGCCTCGATGGTGGCGTTCAGGGCCAGGAGGTTGGTGCGGTCGGCGATGTCCGTGATGAGGTCCACCACCTGGCTCACCCGGTCGGCGGCGTCGGACAGGCCGCGCACCGTGTCGCGGCTCTGGTCCATGGCCTCGACGCCCTCGTGGGCGCGGCTGGTGGCCTCCTCCACGGCCTGCGTCATGGCCTGGACGGATTCCGAGACCTCCTGCGCCAGGGCGTTGGTGCTCTCCACCTCGGCCACGGTGCCCTCGGAGGCCTCGGCCACCTCGTAGGAGCGGCTGGTGCTGGTGTTGATCTTGTTGCCCATGGACTCGCCGATCTGGACGATGTTCATGGCCGTCTGCATGACGTCGCGCACCGTGTCGGTGACCTTGCTCTCCAGGTCCTCGGCCAGGTTGTTGAGGGTCACCTGCCGCTCCTCCTGCATGCGGTTGCGCACGGCCTCCTGCTGCTGGCGCACGACGCGGGCGTCCTGCTGGCTGTTGCGCAGCACCCGGAGCCCGGTGAGCGTGCGGCCGATCTCGTCGCCGAAGCGTGAGCGCGGGATTTCCGTCTCCAGGTGTCCCACGGCGAGCCGGCCCGTGGCGTCGGCCATGGCGTTCAGGCGCGGCACCACCTGGACGCCCAGGGTCCAGATGAAAAGGACCGTGAAGGCGGCGGCCAGCGCGCCCTCCACCCACAGGAAGGTGCGCACCGCGCCGGCCATGGCGGCGGGCGCCGCCTGCACCAGCGACGCCCCCAGGACGCCGCCGGCGACGAGCAGTGCCGCCAGGAGCACACCCATGACCACGGACAGCCCGCCCACGGAGGTCAGGCGGAAGCGCGGCGCCCGCGCCGGCCTGTCCGGCATGGCGTGGATGTCGTAATAGTTGAAATAGGCGCGGTACGCCTTGTCGTCGTTCAGGATGTGCGACACCAGCCAGTCCATGAGGAACTTCAGGACGTCGTCCGTAAGCTCCTGGACCTCGCCGGACTTGAATTTCTCCTGGAAGTCCGTGACGGTGTTGACGAATTTTTCGTGCTTGGCCTTGTGGTCCTCGTACCACGGATAGCCGTGGGCCTGCATGAGCTCTTCCTCGCGGCCGAAGTGCTCGACCGTGTACTGCGCCAGGCTGTCCAGGATGCGCAGGGTCTCCTCCCTGGAGGCGCCCTCCCGGTGCGCCCGCAGCACGTCGTTGATGAGATCGACGAGCCGCTGGTGGTCCTCGTCGAACTCATCCACCCCGACGCTGAAGCTCTCGTTCCAGGCCAGCGGTTCAACCATGACGCTCCCCCATTCGCCCCGGACGACCGCCGGCCGCACGGCCGGCGCCGCCGCATGTTGGTTCATGCCCGTTTACATGTACCAGCGTTTGCGCACGGCCCGGGAAGGGTCAAGGGTTCACAAGTAGTAAATGCGTGCCCGTTCTGGTGTTGTAATTGTATCCTGCGCCGTCCGTTTTATCCTCGATCCGGCAGTTGGCAACGGTAGCTTCCCACTGTCCGTCATCCCGGACGCTTGTGCGCCGGCGGCCCGCCG
>CAJXLG010000241.1 GCA_913055885.1 uncultured Rhodospirillales bacterium | reverse complement strand
AGTGCACGGCGAAGGTGCGCACCTGCTCCGCCGTAACGGGGCCCTCGAACAGCCGCACGAAGAAGGGATGACGCCACACCGGGTGGCTCATGACGTGGTCATGCAGGTCGAGGAAGATCTCGCGCAGGGCGTCCTGGCGGTAGGCGGGCGTCTGCAGAAGCGCGTTGTCCTCCCCGGCCTGGGCGCGCAGGTCGGCCAGCAGGTCGTGCAGCCGGTTGCCGGGCGTGGCCGCTTCGTCCAGCACCGCCGAGAAATCCTTGGCCTGGCTTTCCTTGAAGGCGGCCAGGATCTCTTCCGGCGTCCGGTCCAGGAGATCCGGCATGGGATGGACGGAGGCGGGCAGCTCCGTGCTGCCGTCGGCGCGACGGATGTACAGGCGATCGCTCATGGCGTTTTTCCTGCCTTCCTGGTTTGAACGCTCATCCCCGGAGGCGTGCCTCCGCGCGGTCCACGTCGCGCACGGCGCCGTGGGCCGCGCTCGTCGTCATCAGGGCGTAGGCCCGCAGGGCGGCGCTCACGGGGCGCTCCCGATCCACCGGCTGCCATGCGCCGGCGCCCCTGGCCTCCATGGCGCGGCGCCGTTCGGCCAGGGTGGCCTCGTCCACGCGCACCTCGATGGTGCGGGCCGGGATGTCGATGTCGATGGTATCGCCCTCTTCCACCAGCCCGATGGCGCCACCCTCGGCCGCCTCGGGCGACACGTGCCCGATGGACAGCCCCGAGGTCCCGCCGGAGAAGCGGCCGTCGGTGACGAGGGCGCAATGGGCACCCAGGCCGCGCGCCTTGATGTGGGTGGTGGGATAGAGCATTTCCTGCATGCCCGGGCCGCCGCGCGGCCCCTCGTAGCGCACGATCACCACGTCGCCGGCCACCACGCTGCCGCCCTGGATGCGCTCCACGGCCTCTTCCTGGCTCTCGCAGATGACGGCGCGGCCCGAGAAGGTGAGCACGGACGGGTCCACCCCGGCCGTTTTCACGATGCATCCTTCCTCGGCAATGTTGCCGTACAGGACGGCCAGGCCGCCGTCCGCGGAATAGGCATGGTCCGCGTCGCGGATGCAGCCCCCGGCGCGGTCGCGGTCGAGATAGTCGTAGGCGTTCTCCTGGCTGAAGGGCCGCACGGTGCGGCGCCCGCCCGGGGCGCTGCGGTAGAAGCTCTCCACCAGGGGATCGTCGGTGCGCTGGATGTCCCAGCCCTGCAGCGCCGTTCCCAGGCTGGGGGCATGGACCGGGGGCGCCGTGGGGTCGATGAGCCCGGCCCGGTCCAGCTCGCCCAGGATGCCCATGACGCCACCGGCGCGGTGCACATCCTCCATGTGATAGGTCTGCGTCGCCGGCGCCACCTTGCACAGGTTGGGCACCCGGCGCGAACAGGCGTCGATGTCCGCCATGGTGTAGGGCACCCCGCCCTCGCGCGCCGCTGCCAGAAGGTGCAGCACCGTGTTGGTGGAGCCCCCCATGGCGATGTCGAGCGCCATGGCGTTGTTGAAGGCGCGGCGGTCGGCGATGCCCGAGGGCAGGGCCGTGACGTCCGCCGTGTCGTACCAGCGGGACACCACGTCCATCACGCTGCGGCCGGCACGGCGGAACAACTCCTCGCGCTCCATATGGGTGGCGACGAGGGAGCCGTTGCCGGGCAGCGCCAGGCCCAGGGCCTCGGTGAGGCAGTTCATGGAATTGGCCGTGAACATGCCCGAGCACGAGCCGCACGTGGGGCATGCCGACTGTTCCACGGCGGTCACGTCCGCTTCCGGCATGCTGCTGTCGCCCGCCGCCACCATGGCGTCGATGAGGTCCACGGGCCGTTCGCTGCCGCCCACGGTGGCCTTGCCCGCCTCCATGGGCCCGCCGGAGACAAAGACCACGGGCAGATCCAGCCGCATGGCGGCCAGCAGCATGCCCGGCGTGATCTTGTCGCAGTTGGAGATGCACACCATGGCGTCAGCCTGGTGGGCGTTGACCATGTACTCCACGGAGTCGGCGATCATCTCGCGCGACGGCAGGCTGTAGAGCATGCCCCCGTGCCCCATGGCGATGCCGTCGTCCACGGCGATGGTGTTGAACTCCCGCGGCACGCCGCCCCCGCGGCTGATCTCGCCGGCCACCAGATCGCCCACGTTCTTGAGGTGGACGTGGCCGGGGACGAACTGGGTGTAGGAGTTGACGACGGCGACGATGGGCTTGCCGAAATCGGCGTCGGTCATGCCCGTGGCGCGCCACAGGCCCCGGGCGCCGGCCCGGCCGCGGCCCGCCGTGGAAGTGCGCGATCGATACGCCGGCATGGTATGCGGTTCCTTTCCGTCGAGGCGCGCGGCGTCAGTAGGTTCCCAGTTGCACGGTCCGCTCGGCCAGTACCATTCCGCCCGCGCCGTTTTCGTTGCGGTCCACGGCCATCACCTTGGCCTCGTAGAGGTGGCCGGCCCCGCCCGAGCAGGGCGGCAGATAGCCGCCGGGTGTGTCCGTGTCGCGATTGTTCTTGATGACGAAGGCAACGCCGGACAGGTCCGCCCGGCCGCCCGAGACGGCGGGCAGGATGGTGGACGCGCCCTCGCCCACCTTGAAACCGATGACGCCCATGCCGCCGTTGTCGAGGCGCTTGCTGTCGCGGTCGCTGAACGACACCACCACCGTGTCGGCCGCCTTCGGGATGTCCTTCACCATGAGCGGCGGTGTGGCGCCATTGCCCCCGTCGGCGCGGCACTGCTGGCCCTCGGGGATGGTCTCGCCCTTCCACGCGGGCGAGGCGAATTCCACCTTGAGCGGCGGCACGTGGCCGGCCATGCGTTCGAAAGAGCCCGACGACGAGGCTCCACAGCCCGCCACAAGGGCGGCCACGCCGGCCATGACTGCGATGCGTTTCATGAGATTCCGCCTCCTGGCGTTCGTTTCCCCCTTTGCGACAAGCGGGCCCTCCGCTTCGGTGTGAGCCCCCCGCCCCGTTCGCACAGGTTTCGTTCCCCCGAGGATTACCGCCCCGGAGCGTTTGTTGCAAACCCAGTGCCCGGCCGCTATCCGCCGATGCGGGCAAGCGCCGCCTTGAGCCGTTCGTGCTGGTCCCGGGCATCCTGACGGCGTTCGCGGTGATCGGCCACCACCTCGGCCGGCGCCTTGCTGAGGAACTGCTCGTTCTCCAGCTTCTTGTCCATCTTTTCCAGTTCCGTCTCCAGCCGGGCGATCTCCTTCTCCAGCCGCAGCTTTTCCTTGTTCAGGTCGATCACGTCGGCGAGCGGCAGGATGGCCGTGGCCTCGCCCACCACCTCCTGGGCGCAGCCGGCAACGGCCACGTCGTCGTTCGTCGCATCCAGCGACTCCAGCCGCGCCAGGCGCTGGATGAGGGGGGCGTGGGTGGTGAGCCGTTGGCACGTGGTTTCCGAGGCGTCCTTCAGGGTCAGGGGCAGCCACGCCGCGGGCGGCACGTTCATCTCGGCGCGCACGGCGCGCACGGCGCCCACGAGCTGGGCCACCCAGTCCATTTCCGCCTCCGCCGCGGAATCCGTGTAGCTGTCGTCCAGAACCGGCCACGGCGCGGCGATGAGCAGGGTCTCGCGCTCGTCCGCCAGGGCGTTCCACAGCTCCTCCGTGACGAAGGGCATGAAGGGGTGCAGCAGCCGCAGGATGACGTCCAGCACCCAGGCCGCCGTCCGGCGGGTTTCCTCGAGGGCCGGGCCGCTGTCGTCGTACAGGACGGGTTTGGCGAACTCCACATACCAGTCGCAAAAGGTGTTCCAGGTGAACTGGTAGATGGCCTGCGCCGCGTCATTAAAGCGATAGGCGTCCAGGGCGGCATCCACCTGCTGCGCGGCGCGCGCGGCCTTGCCCACGATCCAGCGGTTCACCCGCTGCTCGCAGGTGCGCGGATCGAACGCCGGGTCGGGCCGGCAGTGGTTCATTTCGCAGAACCGGGCCGCGTTCCACAGCTTCGTGGCGAAGTTGCGGTAGCCCTCGACACGGCTTTCCGACATCTTGATGTCGCGCCCCTGCGCCGCCAGGGCGGCCAGGGTGAATCGCAGGGCGTCGGCCCCGTAGCGCTCGATGATGTCCAGCGGGTCCATGACGTTGCCCTTGGACTTGGACATCTTCTGGCCGTGGGCGTCGCGCACCAGGGCGTGGATATAGACGGTGCGG
>CAJXLG010000240.1 GCA_913055885.1 uncultured Rhodospirillales bacterium | reverse complement strand
GAGCCGGTATTCCGAGGCGCCTTCGGGGCACGGTACTGGGGCTTCGGCGAGCACGGCGCCGCTGTCGAACCGTTCGGCCAGCACATGGGCGGTGAGGACCGCCGGAAGCCCCTCTGTAAGGGTCCGGAAATAGGGGGATGGTCCCCGGTTGGCCGGCAACGCGCCGGGGTGCAGATTGACCGCGACGGCGTCACCACACACCCACGGCGGGATGCGGCGCGGGAAGATGGCGCTCAATCCCAGACACCGCGCCGACGGCGCGCCGTTCCACACGGCGTCAATGCGGGCGGCCACCGTGGCCCAGTCGTCGGCCGTGACCGTGGGAATTTCCGGCCAAGCGGCCAGGAATTCGGCAAGGCTGTGCACGGGCCCGCCCCGCCGCCGGGTCAGGCGGCGCAGGCCGGTGCGCAACAGGCGCTGACCGCCGATGAGCCCCTCCGAGAGCGTGTGCAGGGGGTGGATCCGGCTGGGCCCGCCCGTACCGCCCGGCGGCAGCACCACCAGGACCAGATCGTGGTGATGGTGCAGCCACTGGGCGGCCCGCCCCGACAGGGGATTCAGCGGGCTGCCGAACAACACCACCAGCATGGCCTAGAGGATGCCGCGACAGCGGGTGCAGATGGGGAAGCGGCGGTGCTTCTGCAGGGCATTGCGCAGGGCGCGATATTCGGAGCCCTGCCAGATTTCCTGGAGGGAGTTTTCGTAGACGTTGCCCAGCTTCTTGTGCATGCACCGGGTGAGCGGCACCACGTCGCCGTTGGCCAGGACCTCCATGACGAACCAGGGGATGTAACACGTATTGTCCCAGACGAAGCGATGGGGCTCGTGATAGAAGATCTCCAGATCTTCCCTGGTGTAATCGGGCGAGAAGTGAACCTTGGGGTTTGTTTCCTTGAGATGGGCGATCTGTTCCCAGACCGTGGGCACGTCCACCTCGCGGGAATCCGTGCCGCCGGCCGTGCCCGCGGCCTCGGCGATGCCGATGTGGCCGAACTGCTTGTTGTGTTCCTCGGCCATCTCGGCGTCCATGAAGTTCATGTGGCTGACGATGGCCCGGTCATAGAGGTGTTCCGGCAATTCATCGAACAGCCGGGCGAAATCATGGTAATTGTGGTTGGTGATGACGACGAGAAGGGTAACTTTAGGGCGTGTTCTTCCCGTTTCCGCCTGCCGGTTATAGAGCGTTTCCAGGCCTTCCCGGATGCTGTCGAACATTCCGGGGATGCCACGGATATCGTCGTGCAGGGCGGGCGGGCCGTCGATGGAGACGCCCAGTTCCCGGATTCCGCTTTCCAGGATGTCATCGGCATGACGGGCGAGACGGTAGCCGTTGGTGGTTACGTGGAATTCCAGGCCGCGCTCCGTGACCAGGCGGGCCAGGCGGAAAAGGTCCTTGTACAGCAGGGGTTCCGTGGTGGTGACGGAAATACGGGGCCGGGGCCGGAACGTGGCCGCTTCCTCGACAAGGCTCTCCAGGCGCTCGAACGACAGGCGGTCGCGGGCGCTTTCCGGACGCAGATTCTTGTAGAACGAGGATTCCGTCTCCTGCTGCCCGATGTCGCACATCTTGCAACGGGCATTGCAGACGCTGTTCACGGAAAGAAAAATGGTCAGGGGCGTGAAGGCCGAACCGGCGGGCGCCGTGTAATAAGGCAGGGCGTTCCGGGCCAGCGTGTAGAGGTTGACGTTGTTGCCGGAACCAACGTGCTGGAACGCGTTCTGAACCTTCTTGATGAGCTGCATCCGCTACGCTTCCCCTGCTTGAATGACGGTGTCCCGATCATGCCCCCGGAAACGTGGGGTCGGCCCCCGGGAACAATACTCGAGTAACACAATAAGGCTTTTCGGCGTCGGTGCCAAGGGCGTGGTCGCCTTCCAGGGTGGCGGGCCGTTTCACCGGAACGTGATAGCCCGCCGACGCCATGTGAAAGGGGACCAGCCGCGCCGTGGGGCTGGCGAGGCGCCCCGTGCGCACCGCCTCGCCCCCGGGGGTCCGGATGGTATCCACCACCCGGACGGCGTCAACGGAAACGGAAAGCACCCGTTCGTGCCGGTACGCCGGCGCCGGCCGCCGGCGGATGAGCAGCCGCACCATCAAGCGTTTGATGTGACGCACCGCCCACGGCCAGCGGAACAGGGTGGCCTTGGCCAGCCGCAGCCCCACCAGCAAGGAGGACGTCAGGCGCCGGTGCACCAGGCGTCGCATGGGGGCCCGCAGGCGGAGGGAGAGGAACGCGCCATCCCCTTCGTCATCGGCCGTGATCTCGCTTTCCGTCGCGGTGTCGTACAGGGCGGACGTGAACCGTGCCCGGTCGGTGACAAGCACGGCGCCGGTATCCTCCATGACCGTGCCGGTCGCCTTGCACACCATCTTGTAGCAGCCGCCACGCCGCGTGTTGACGATGCCGTATTTGGTGGCATCGGCGAAGGCCACGAGTCCGGTGGCGGGCCATTGCCGCACGCCGGGGGTGAAGCACGGCAGGGCCTCGCTGCCGTTATCGGCGGCCCCGGCCAGGACATTTTCGGCCAGCGGCCGGGCCAGCATGTAATTGGTTCCCAGGCGTATGGCATTGGCGAAGTCCAGGGCGTGCCAGGGCACCAGGCGGGCCCCCGCATGCCGGCGATAGAGCAGGTCCACGGCGGCCCGCGCGGCCGGGCTTTCGTCGGCCAGGGCGAAAGCGGCGAAGGGATAGAAGGTTTCCGCTGCGCGCCCCCCGAAGGGGCCGGCGAAGCTGCCGTCGGGAAAAACGCAGTGGGCGACGAAGGCATCGAAGCCTTCGCGGGCCAGGGCGCGGGGGCGTTCGTCCTCCAACAGCCCGGCGCAGGCCAGGAGGTGATGCAGGGTCTGGGTCTGGTAGGCGGGATCGGCCGTGTCGTATTCGTGGAACCAGCCCTCGGTGATGTCGGCGGCCAGCGCCTCGACCTCGGTGACGGCGGCCTCGCGCAGGGCGGGGTCGTCGAGCAGCCGGGCCGCCCGCAGGTAGGTGTGGGCGTAGAGGGCCTTGTGGTTGGCAATGAAGCCGTAATCCTCCGGCTCGCGGCGGCAGAAAGCCATGCTGCGCGCCACGCCCACCCGGAACGCCGCCACAAGCTCGGCCGGCAGGAGGTCGCCGCGCAGCTCCACGGCCTGGATCAGGCCGTTGAGGGCGTAGAGGGTGGGGCCGGCGCTGCGTTCCCCGGGAAAGGCCTGGTCGGCGCTGCCTGCCGGTGACAGGTTGTTGTTCCAGAAGTCGATGACGGCGGCCAGGGCGCGCCGGTGCATGGCATCGTCCGGATCGAGGGTCAGGGCCAGGCCGTGGGCGGCGTATTGCAGGGACAAGTCGGGATAGTCGGTGAACTTCCAGGCCCAGTGGCGGCGGTCGCAACAGCCCAGGGTGGGGCTGTGGCCGTCCAGGTCCATGGCCGCCAGGATGCGTTGGCGCAGCAGGGTGGCATCCCACAAAGGTGTTTGCAGGGCGGACGGCTGGGGCATGGTCTCACCCATCCCGGCGTGTCAGGACATGGCCCAGGGCTTCCAGAAGCAGGGCGGGGCAGCGCCGCAGGACGGCGCGGTGACGGGCATAACGGGGCGCGGCGAAATCGCCGGCTTCCGGCGGCGGCATGTCGGGCGTTGCCGCCGTGGGCAACGTCCGTTGGAAGGCGCCCCATTTGGCCTTGAAACGCAAAAGGCTTTCCTGGGTGGGCGAGTCGGCGCCGAAATCGAAACGGGCGCGCCCCAGCGCCAGGCTGCGGGCGATGGCCCGCCACATTGCCAGATCCATGGCCCGGGTGTGGGCCAGGGCATCGTCCGCGGCCCCGTAGGCGTAGATGGCCAGGGCATCGTTGGCCAGGACCACCACGCCGGCGGCGTCGCGGCCGTCCACCGTGGCCAGGAAGACCTCCAGGCCAGGAGACTCCAGGGCCGCCAGGGCATCGAAAAAGCGGCGCGGATAGCACGGCACGCCGAGCCGCCGCCGTTTGTCCCGGAACAGCCGACGAAAGCGGTGCAGGTGTCCGGGCGTGCTGCCGCGCTCCACCGCGACGCCCGAGCGTTCCGCCTTGCGGACATTGCGGCCCACGCGCTTGTTGGCCACCCGCCACACGGACTCGGCACCGGGGGTGAGATCCAGGACGGATGTAACCCAGTAGGGATGGGCCTGAA
>CAJXLG010000239.1 GCA_913055885.1 uncultured Rhodospirillales bacterium | reverse complement strand
TGGCGTCGATGAGCCGCGGCAGCGGCA
The DNA here is from genome assembly GCA_913055885.1 of uncultured Rhodospirillales bacterium. Classification (GTDB taxonomy): domain Bacteria; phylum Pseudomonadota; class Alphaproteobacteria; order Rhodospirillales; family CAJXLG01; genus CAJXLG01. The sequence continues at coordinate 4,139 of CAJXLG010000239.1, read as the reverse complement.
GGTCCTGCATGAGGCCGCTGCCGCCCAGCCACGGGTCGAGGAGCTTCTGCATGCGCCGGCGGCTCACCTCGCTGGCGCCGGTGACGCCCGGGGTCTTGCGCAGGGCCTTGAGCACCGTTTTCACCCGCTCGTCGGCGACGCCGGTGGTGGCGCCCTGCTCGGGCAGCACCTGGACCGTCAGGGTGCCCGCCGCCTCCGCCGTCCAGGTGTTGATGAGGGTGTGCAGCCGCAGGGTCCCCGCCAGCGCGAGCGCCGCCAGGAAGACCATGAACCCGACGAGCCAGGGCAGGAAGCGGCTCGTCGCGTCGCGCGCCAGGGGCAGGGCGGCGGTGCGGTTCAGGCCGAGCATCTCAGGCGCCCTCCCCCGCCGGGACCAGGGGCGGCAGCTCGGCCACCCGGCCGGCGTCCAGCAGGAGCCGGGGGTGCTGGTGGCGGGCGGCGAGGAAGTCGCTGTGGGTGGCGATGACCACCGTGGTGCCCAGCTTGTTCAGCTCCTCGAACAGCCGCAGGAGGCGCACGGCCATGCGCTCGTCCACGTTGCCCGTGGGCTCGTCGGCGAGAAGCAGGTCGGGCCGGCCGATGACGGCGCGCGCGATGGCGCAGCGCTGCTTCTGGCCGCCGGAAAGGGTGGGCGGCCGGGCCTGCATGTGGTCGGCCAGCCCCACCCAGGCGAGCAGCTCCGTGACGTGGCGCCGCGCCTCCGATTCCGGGGCCTTCGCCACGCGCAGGGGCAGGGCCACGTTGTCGAAGACGGTCATGTGGTCGAGCAGCGCATAGTCCTGGAAGACCACGCCGATGCGCCGGCGCAGGGGGGGGCGGTCGCGCCGGGGCAGGGTGTTCACGTCGCGGCCGAACAGCCGCATGTAGCCGCGCGAAGGCCGCTGCCCCAGGTACATCAGGCGCATGAGGGAGGTCTTGCCGGCGCCGCTGGGCCCCATGAGGAAGCGGAAGCCGCCGGGTTCCAGGTCGAAGGTCACGTCCTGCAGGACCTCCGGCCCCAGGCCGTAGCGCAGACCGACATTCTCGAACCGGAGAAGGGGACCCAGGGGATCGCTGTCTCGCCGCACGCTTGCCTCGCTCATGCCGCACGGGCGCAGGATGGCATGGTGAAGGGCGGCGGTCCAGGCGGATCAGGGAACCGTTTGGCGGGCTACCGGAACGCCGCCGTCACGGCGGCCAGCCAGCCGCCCGTTTCGGCGTCCAGCAGGGGCGCCAGGGTGTCGTGGACGCGGGCGTGGTAGGCGGCCAGCCACGCCGTCTCGTCCCGGGTCAGGCGCGCCGGATCGATGAGGGCGGGATCGAGAGGGGCCAGGGTCAGGATCTCGAAGCCCAGCATGTCGCGCTCGTCGCCCTCGCGCGGGTCGGGCACCACGGCCGCCAGGTTCTCGATGCGCAGGCCGAAGGCCCCGGCGCGGTAATAGCCCGGCTCGATGGACAGGATCATGCCGGGCTCCAGGGGCGTATCGTCGGGGCGCTTGGAGAGCCGCTGCGGCCCCTCGTGCACCCCCAGGAAGCTGCCCACGCCGTGGCCCGTGCCGTGGTCGTAGTCCAGGCCCGCCTCCCACAGGGCCGTGCGCGCCAGGGCGTCGAGCTGGCCGCCGCGCGTGCCGCGCGGAAAGCGCTGCCGCGCCAGGGCCATGTGCCCCTTGAGGGCCAGGGTGTAGGCGCGTACCGCCTCCGGCGGCGGGTCGCCCACGGCCACCGTGCGCGTCACGTCGGTGGTGCCGTCCCGGTACTGGCCGCCGGAATCCACCAGGTACAGGTTGCCCGGCGTCAGGGGCGCGTCCGTCTCCGGCGTGGCAACGTAGTGCACCACGGCGGCGTTGGCGCCCACGGCGGAGATGGTGGGGAAGCTGAGGCCCGCATAGTGCTCCCCCTTGGCGCGCTGCGCCGCCAGGTGGCGCGCGGCGGACAGCTCCGTCATGGCGCCGTCCCCGGCCTGCTCGTCGAGCCACGCCAGGAAGCGCGCCAGGGCGATGCCGTCGCGGCGGTGGGCGGCGCGCGCGCCGTCCAGCTCCGCTCCCGTCTTGCGTGCCCGGGGCAGGCGGCACGGATCGGCGCCCGTCCGCACGTCGGCGCCGCCGGCGCGCAGGCGGTCGACGATCCACACCGGCGTGCCGTCGGGGTCCACCCGCACCCGCGCGCCGTCGCGGGCCAGGGCGTCCAGGGTTTCGGCCAGGGCGTCGGGCGGGTGCAGGGTGACCCCTTCCAGGGCGTCCGCCGCGCCGGGCAGGAGCTTGCGCCGGTCCACGAACAGCGCCACCGCGCCGTCGGCATGCAGCACGGCGAAGGCCCGGAAAACCGGCGTATAGGGGACGTCGCCGCCGCGCAGGTTGAGGAGCCAGGCGATGCTTTCCGGCGCCGCCAGCACGGCGGCGGCCTCGCCCTGATCGGTCAGGGTCGCCCCCGCCTCGCGGCGCTTGTCGGCGGCCGGGCGGCCGGCGAAGGAATCATCGTGCAGCCCCACGGGCCCCACGGGGGCGGGCGGCTGCGCCGTCCAGGCGGCGTCCACCGGGTTGGCTGCCACCGGCACCAGGACGGCGCCCGCGCGGTGGCAGGCGTCATGCAGGCGCCGGCGCTGGTTTTCCGTGTGCAGCCAGGGGTCGTAGCCCAGCCGGACGTCCGCCGCGAGGGTCTCGCCCAGCCAGGCGTGCGGCTGTTCGTTCTCGGTGTCGTGGCGCGTGACGGTGGCCGGCACCTGCCGTTCCGCCTGCAGGGTGTAGCGACCATCGACGAAGAGGTGCAGGCCGTCGGGCAGGATCACGGCCGTGCCCGCCGAGCCCGTGAACCCCGTGAGCCAGGCCAGGCGCTCGGCGCGCGCCGGCACCCATTCGCCCTGGTGCTCGTCGGCGTGCGGCACCACGAAGGCGTCCACGCCCTGCTCGTGCATGGCAGCGCGCACCGCGTCCGGGCGGGCGTCCAGCGGCGTCGGGTCGGGCGCCGGGGCCAGGGCGTCCACCAGCGCCACCAGGTCGTCGCGCACGGCGGCCCCGTCGCCCGCCGGCGTCACCAGGGGCAGCCACGCGTCCGGCGGACGCGGCGGCGCGGCGGCGATGCCGGCGAGCAGGGCGCGCAGGTCCGCGGCGGCCGCGCCCAGGCGCGCCGCCACGCGTTCCAGGCGGGAGTCCTGTGTGTCGTTCATGCCCGGGGCCCTCCTTCCATCCGGCAACGATAGGGGGCCCGTCCGGCGGGCGGCAAGGGCTTTCCAGAAGGCCCGCGATTCCGCTAAACTCACGGTACTTTTGCCCTGGCGCGAGGGAGCCCATGACGGACACACCGGAAGGCGGCGCCACTCCGTGGCACGCCCGGACCCCCGAGGACGTCTTCGCCGCCCTGGAGACGGGCCCCGAGGGCCTGTCCGATGCCGAGGCGGCGGCGCGCCTGGAGCGGCACGGCCCCAACCGCCTGCGACCGCCGGAGCAGCAGGGGCTCGTCAAACGCCTGGCCCGGCAGTTCCATAACGTCCTGATCTACGTGCTCATTGTCGCGGGCGCGGGGACGCTGTTCCTGGAGCACTGGGTGGACGCCGGCGTGATCTTCGGCGTGGTGATCATCAACGCCCTCATCGGCTTCCTGCAGGAGGGCAAGGCGGAGCGCGCCATGGACGCCATCCGCGCCATGCTGGCGCCGCAGGCGGTGGTGGTGCGCCACGGCCACCGCAAGGAGATCCCCGCCACGGACGTGGTGCCCGGCGACGTGGTGCTGGTGCAGGGGGGCGACCGCATCGCCGCCGACCTGCGCCTGTTCCGGGGCAAGGGGCTGCGCGTCCAGGAGGCGGCGCTGACGGGGGAATCCGTCGCCGTGGACAAGGGCGCCGACACGGCGTCGGTGGATGCGGCCCTGGGGGACCGCACGGGCATGGCCCACGCCGGGACGCTGGCGGTGCACGGCCAGGGGGCCGGCGTCGCCGTGGCCACGGGCGAGGCCACGGAGATCGGCCGCATTTCCGGCCTGCTGCGGGACGTGGAGACCCTGCTCGACCGTCTCGTGGGACGGCGGGGTCTTCGACCCGCCCGCGGGCATCACCACGTCCTCGGAGAAGCTCCCGTCGGTCTTGGCGGCGCTCTCGCGGACCGTCGCGCGGATGCGCGCGCCGTCCGGGTCCGCTTCTCGCGGGCGTTGCCCGCTCGGGTTTTCCG
>CAJXLG010000238.1 GCA_913055885.1 uncultured Rhodospirillales bacterium | reverse complement strand
CCGGGGGGGCGATCCCGCCGCCTGCCGCGCCGCCAGTGAATGGCTCATGGCCGATCACGGCATCTACATCCAGCCCATCAACTACCCCACGGTGCCGCGCGGCACGGAACGGCTGCGCATCACCCCCACGCCCAAACACGACGACCGGCGCATGCAGACCCTGGTGCGGGCGCTGCGGGCGGTGTGGAGCCGGCTGGACCTGCCCGCGGCGGCCTGACCCCGCCCGGAGTCGCGGGATTGTAACCGCCGGTTCCGATGAACAGTTCCATGACGTCTTTTGCCGCGAACCCTGGCCCGGCGGGGTTTCGCAAAGGGGTTGCGCCGCGGGCTTGACGGTGCGTCCGCGTTGTCGTGGGATCGGGCCGGGAACAAGCGATCCGGACCGGTATCATGGGCGACAAAGCGCCGGAGCGTCAGGCCCCGGTCACCGACAAGCGGGCCCTGGTGGCGTATTTCGAGGCCGCCTGCAAGCCGCCGGCCGATTTCCGCATCGGCACGGAGCACGAGAAGTTCGCCTACGCCCTGGATGACTGCCGCGCCCTGCCCTACGACGGCGGCGGCGGCATCCGCGCCCTCCTGGAAAGCCTGGCCGGCAACGGCTGGCGGCCCGTGCGCGAGGCCGGCAACATCATCGCCCTCAAGGGGACGGCCAGCAGCATCACCCTGGAGCCGGGCGGCCAGGTGGAGCTTTCCGGCGCGCCGCTGGACGACGTCCACGCCACGCGCGATGAGCTCATGGCGCATCTGGCCGAGGTGCGCGCGGCGGCCGGACCGCTGGGCGCCGGCTTCCTGGGGCTGGGGTTCCAGCCGCGCTGGCCGCGCGCCGAGCTGCCCTGGATGCCCATGAGCCGCTACGCCGTGATGCGACGGTACCTGCCCTCGCGCGGGGCGCAGGGCATGGACGCCATGCTTCGCACCTGCACGGTCCAGTGCAACCTGGACTACGCCTCGGAAGCGGACATGGTGACCAAGTTCCGCGTGGGCCTGGCGCTCCAGCCCCTGGCCACGGCGCTGTTCGCCACGTCGCCCTTCGCCGAGGGCCGGCCCAGCGGCTACGTCAGCCGCCGCAGCCGGGTGTGGCAGGACGTGGACCCGGACCGCTGCGGCATCCTGCCCTTCGTCTTTGACGAGGGCATGGGCTTCGAGCGGTGGGTGGACTTCCTCCTGGACGTGCCCATGCTCTTTGTGCACCGCGACGGCCGCTACATCGACGCGGCGGGGCAGTCCTTCCGCGACTTCATGGCGGGCCGGCTGCCCGCCCTGCCGGGCGAGCGGCCCACCCTCGACGACTGGGAGAACCACGTCTCCACCCTGTTCCCGGAAGCGCGGCTGAAGACGTGCCTGGAGATGCGCGGCGCCGACTGCGGCCCGCCGGACCTGGTGTGCGCCCTGCCGGCCTTCTGGGCGGGGCTCATGTACGATGCCGACGCCCTGCACGCCGCCCACGCCCTGGTGGCCGACTGGACCGTCGAGGAACACCACTACCTGCGGCAGACGGCGCCGGTGCACGGCCTGAACACGGTGCTGCGCGGCCGGCCGCTGGCCGACTGGGCGCGTGACGTCCTCGCCCTGGCCCACGCCGGGCTGCGCCGGCGCGGCCGCCTGGACGCCCGGGGCCGCGACGAGCGGGTGTTCCTGGAGCCCCTGGACGCCGTGGCCGGCACCGGGCGCACCGTGGCGGAAGACCTGCTGGACCGCTTCCACACGGCGTGGGGCGGCGACGTGGCGCCGGTCTTCCGGGAATGCGCCCTGTAAGGGCCGGGCTCACAGGAGTCCCGACGCCTTGAACGAGGTGTGGCCGGTGCGGCCCACCACCACGTGGTCGTGCACGGTGACGCCCAGGGGCCTGGCCGCCTCCTGCACCTTGCGGGTCATCTCCACGTCGGCGCGGCTGGGCTTGAGGTCGCCGCTGGGGTGGTTGTGCACCAGGATGAGGGCGCAGGCGCCGTGGTCCAGGGCGCGCTTCACCACCTCGCGCGGATAGAGGGGGGTGTGGTCCACGGTGCCCTCCTGCTGGCGCTCGTCGGCGATGAGGCGGTTCTTCTGGTCCAGGAAGAGAACATGGAAGCGTTCCGTGCGGCCGTGGGCCAGCACGGTGCGGCAGTAGTCCAGCAGCCGGTCCCAGGAATTGATGACGGGGCGCTTGTCCACCTGCTCGCGGGTCAGGCGGATGGACGCCGCCTCCGCCGTCTTCAGGGCGGCCACGGCGGCGTCGCCCACGCCGGGGACGCGCCGCAGGGTCTCGGGGTCGGCGGTGATGACCTCGGCGAAGCCGCCGAAGCGGTCCAGGAGCGCCTTGGCCACGGGTTTCATGTCGCGGCGCGGCTGCGCCATGAAGAGCATCAGCTCCAGGAGCTCGTAATCGTGCAGGGCGTCGTTGCCGCCCTTCAGGAAGCGGTCGCGCAGGCGCCGGCGGTGGCCGCTGCGGTGGTCGCCGCCCGCCGTGTCGCCGTCATCGTCGCGGTCCGCGTCGTCGGCCATGGCGCGATCATGTGTAGGGCGGCTGGTGCAGGCCGGCGGGGGAGATGGTGAAGACCTCCACGCCGTCCTCGGTGACGCCCACGGTGTGCTCGAACTGGGCGGACAGGCCGCGGTCCTTGGTCACGGCCGTCCAGCCGTCCTGGAGCACCTTGGTCTCGGCGCGGCCGGCGTTCACCATGGGCTCGATGGTGAAGAGCATGCCGGGTTCCAGGGGCGTGCCCTCGCCCGGCGTACCGAAGTGCAGCACGCTGGGCGGCTCGTGGAAATTGCGGCCGATGCCGTGGCCGCAGAAGTCGCGCACCACGCTGAAGCGGTGGGATTCCACGTAGCTCTGGATGGCGTGGCCGATGTCGCCCAGCGTCGCCCCCGGGCCCACGGCCTCGATGCCGGCCATCAGGGCGTTGTAGGTGACGTCCACCAGGCGCCGCGCCTTGAGCGGCGGCGTGCCGGCGTAGAACATGCGGCTGGAATCGCCGTGCCAGCCGTCCAGGATGACGGTGACGTCGATGTTCAGGATGTCGCCCTTGCCCACGCGCTTCTCGCCGGGAATCCCGTGGCACACCACGTGGTTCAGGGAGATGCAGGTGCTGCGCGGGAAGCCGCGATAGTTGAGCGGCGCCGGGGTGGCACCGTGCTCCACGATGTAGTCGTGGCACAACCTGTCCAGCTCGTCCGTGCGCACGCCCGGCTTGACGTAGGGGACGATGAAGTCGAGCACCTCGGCGGCGAGGCGGCCGGCGCGGCGCATGGCCTCGAAGGCCTCCGGGCCGTGCCGGGTGATCTCGCGCGAGCGGTTGGGGGTGCCGGGATCAAGGGCCTGTTGCTCGTTCATGCCGTCCGTCTTCGTTGTCGCGCGGGCGCACCGGCAGGGGGCGCGCCACGGTGATGCCCGCCGGGCCCACGTCGCATTGGTAACACAGCGCCTCCACGCCCGCCGCCAGGGCGTCGCGGAAACCGTCGCCCCAGGCCGGGTCGATGGTGTCGGCCGGGGCGAAGGCGTCGCAGTCGCCGCGCTGCACCAGGAGCAGCACCACGGCCCGCGCGCCCTGCGCCACCATGCCGGCCAGCTCCGCCATGTGCTTCTGGCCGCGCTTGGTGACGGCGTCGGGAAAAGCGGCCCGGCCGTCCTGGTTCAGCGTGACGTTCTTGACCTCCACGTAACATGGCGCGCAGGTCGGCCCCGTCAATAGCAGATCAATGCGCGCGTTGCCGCCGTAGCGCACCTCCCGCCGCATTTCCGGATAGCCGGCAAGCGGCGCGATGGTGCCGTCGCCGATGCCCTCGGCGGCGATGGAGTTGGCGCGCTGGGTGTTGATGCCCACACACGTGCCGTCCGCCTCCACCAGCTCCCAGGTCCAGGCGAGCTTGCGCTTCGGGTCGCGCGACGGCAGCAGCCACACCCGGTTGCCCGGCGTTACCAGGCCCTTCATGGAGCCGGAATTGGCGACGTGGGCCGTCACCTCGCGGCCGTCGTCCAGGGTCACGTCGGCCAGGAAGCGTTTGTAGCGCCGCACCAGGGTGCCGCCCACCAGCGGCTCGGGAAACTCCATGGGGCGGGAACCTACCCGGGTTGCCCGCCCGGCGCAACCGGCGCCCGGCAGGACATTCCCCACCGGCTTGGCGCGTACAATCATTACGTTTTATTGTCGTCCTTCGAGGCTCTTTTCAGAGAAAAGAGCACCTCAGGACGACGATCATACGGCGAATATGT
>CAJXLG010000237.1 GCA_913055885.1 uncultured Rhodospirillales bacterium | reverse complement strand
CGGGCGGGCCGACCTCATCCTGGGCGACAATCATGGCCACGCCGCCGCCCGCGCGGTGATGAATGCCGCCTCGGAGACCCTGCGTGCCCGCGGCCGCCGGGTGCAGCACAACAACCCCTACGCCGGCGGCCACACCACGCGCCACTACGGCGTCCCCGGCGACGGGGTCCATGCCCTCCAGGTGGAAATCAACCGCGGGCTCTACGTGACCCGCGCGGGCGCCCCGGACGCCGCCGCCCTGGCCGCCCTGGCCGACGATCTCGCCGCCGTCTTCCGGGCGCTGGCGGCCCTTCCCGAAAGGCCCCTCCGTCCCGCGCGTTGACGCGCGCGCCGTGTGGCGTATGCTGGCGTATCAGCTTCGTGTGCAGCGGGGAGGCCCGGGATGCGCAATCGTGTGATTACGGTGTTCGGCGGCTCCGGTTTCGTGGGCCGCCACGTGGTGAGCCAACTGGCGGCGGCCGGGGCCGTGGTGCGGGTGGCCGTGCGCGACACGGAGCGCGCCCGCTTCCTGCGCACCCAGGGAACGGTGGGCCAGGTGGTGCCCGTGCCCTGCAATATCGCCCGCGAGGGCGACGTGCGCGCCGCCCTGGACGGCGCCGACGGCGCCGTGAACCTGGTGGGGATTCTCTACGAAAAGAAGGCGGGCGACTTCCGCGCCCTGCACACCACCGCCGCCGAGCGCATCGCCCGTGTGGCTGCCGAGGCGGGGGTGGAACGCTTCGTGCACATGTCGGCCCTGGGCGCCGATCCCGCCTCTCCGGCGGAATATGCCCGCACCAAGGCGGCGGGCGAGAAGAGCGTTCACATGGCCTTCCCCGGGGCCATGATCGTGCGGCCGTCGGTGGTCTTCGGGCCGGAGGACGGCTTCTTCAACAAGTTCGCCGGCATGGCGCGCATCTCGCCCTTCCTGCCCGTCATCGTGCCCGACCCGCCGGTGGTCCGCCGCGACGCCGAGGGCCACTGGCACCTGGGCCTCTTCGGGCGTGGCGGGCCCCACTTCCAGCCCGTCTACGTGGGCGACGTGGCGCGCGCCATCGTTGCCGGCCTGGACTTCCAGGCCGACCCCGGGCGCACCGCCGGCCGCGTCTTCGAGCTGGGCGGCCCGGAGACCCTTTCCATGAAAACCGTCATGGAACGCATCCTGGCGACCATCGAGCGCCGGCGCCTGCTCCTGCCGCTGCCCATCGGGGTGGCGAAGATTCAGGCCTTCTTCCTGGAAAAGCTGCCCAAGCCGGTCCTCACCCGCGACCAGGTGGCGCTCCTCCGGCGCGACAACGTGGTTTCCGGCCACCATCCCACGCTGGAGACCCTGGGCATCGAGCCCAATGCCACGGCCGGCATCATCCCCGGGTACCTGGGCCGCTACCGCCCGCCGGAAAGCCGCTACAGCGCCAATCCGGCGTAGGGGGGCCGGCCATGGGTGAGCGTCTGGACCGCGTGGTGGCGACTCTGCGTGCCCGGCGTGAAGCCCTGAAAGGTATGGGCGTGCACCATGCGGCGGTTTTCGGGTCGCTCGCCCGGGACGAGGCGGGAGCCCGGGACGCCGACATCCTGGTGGACGTGGACCCGGCCGTGGTGCGCACGCTTTTCGACCTGGGCGGCCTCCAGCAGACCCTGGAAGCCTGGCTCGCCATGCCCGTGGACGTGGCCCGGCGCGATGCGCTGCGGCCGGAGACGGCCGAGCTGGTGGAACGCGAGCGGGTCGATGCCTTCTGATATCCCCGAACAGCGTCTGGCCGATATTGTGGCCGACTGCGAACGGATCGCTCGCTACACCCGGGGCCGAACATTCGATGACTTCCTTGCCGACGAAATGGCCCGTGATGCCGTGGAACGATGTCTTCTGCGGATAAGCGAGGCTGCCTGCAAGCTGGGAACCTATCTGGATGCCCTCTATCCCGAGACTCCCTGGCGGCAGGTGCGCGGCATCGGCAATATCCTCAGGCATCAATACGATGTCGTTGATCCCGGAAGCCTGTGGGCGAGTATCGAGGAGCAGTTGCCGGATGTGTGCGAGTCAGCGCGGCGCGAAAAGGCGCGGCTGGAAGGAAGGGGGGAAGGCCCGGCCTGATCCGCCTACCCCGCCACCAGCCACCACAGCAGCGGCACCAGCACGGCCGTCGCCACGCCGTTGAGGCCCATTGCCAGGCCGGAGAAGGCGCCCGCCACCTCGCCCAGGCCGAAGGCGCGTGCCGTGCCGATGCCGTGCGACGCCGTGCCGAGCGCCACGCCCTGCGCCCGCTGGCCGCGCACGCGCACCAGGCGCAGCACCGTCGGCCCCAGCACGGCGCCCAGGATGCCCGTGAGGATCACCAGCACCGCCGTAAGCGACGGCAGGCCGCCGAGGCTCTCCGTCACCCCCATGGCGATGGGGGTGGTGGCCGACTTGGGGGCGAGGGACAGGATCATCCCGCGCGTCGCCCCCAGGGCCCACGCGAGGCCCATGGCGGTCACGGCGGCCGTGGTGCCGCCCGCCAGGATGCCCGCCGCCAGGGCGCCGGCGCTGCCGCGCACCCGCTGAAGCTGGCGGTAGATGGGCACGGCGAGGGCCACCGTCGCCGGCCCCAGCAGGAAGTGGATGAAACGCGCCCCCTCGAAATAGGCGTCGTAGGGAATGCCGGTGATCCAAAGCACGCCCATGAGGAGGAGGATGGCGACGAGCACGGGATTGGCGACGGGGCGCCGGCCGCTCTTCTCGAACAGCCATTGCGCCGCCTGCCACGCCAGGAGTGTGAGCGTCAGCCCGACGAGCGGGTGGTCGGCCATGTCGGCGGCGACGGGCGCGAGGCGGTCCATCATTCCCGCACCCACTTCAACGCGCGGGGCAGGGTGTCGTCCTTCGAGGCTCCGCCTCCGGCGGAGCACCTCAGGACAAAGTCCTTCCATCGCGTCATGCTGAGGTGCTTTTGCCCTGGGCAAAAGCCTCGAAGCATCGAGGCCGCGCCGGCGGCGCGGCACCTCAGGACAACGTCCTTCGAGGCTCCGCCTCCGGCGGAGCACCTCAGGACGATGTCTTTCCATCGCGTCATGCTGAGGTGCTTTTGTCCTGGGCAAAAGCCTCGAAGCATCGAGGCCGCGCCGGCGGTGCGGCATCTCAGGACGACGACCATGTCGGCAAAAGAACCCCGTGAGGGTCGTTTTGAGGTGCCATGCTTCTCAAGCATGGCCTCGAAAGACGACGCCCCCCTGCCAGCCATTTTCATCCGTCTCCCTCCCGCAGCATGAGCCGCATCACCCAGCCGGTGACGGCGATGGTCACCACCGTGGAGACCACCAGCGCCACCCCCACGGGCAGCCATTCGCGGGCGAGCAGCGGGATGTGGGTCATCACCCCCACGCCGGCCGGGACGAAGAGCAGGGCCAGGTGCCGCAGGAGGCCGTCGGCGGTGTCGGCCACGGCGTCCGGCAGCCCGCCCCGGAGCAGCAGGCCGGTGAACAGGATGGCCATGCCCAGCACCGGGCCCGGCACGGGCAGGCCCGCGACACGCTCAATCATCTCGCCGGCCAACTGGCACAAAAGCAGAATGGTCAGGCCGCGCACCAACATCACGTCCGCCTCAAAGCGTCAGGCCGGCGCCGTAGACCAGCCACAACAGCCCGGCGCCCAGCACCACCCGGTACACCACGAAGGGCATGAAGCCGGCCCGGCGCAGCCAGGCCATCAACAGGGCGATGGCGATAAGCGCCGCGACGAAGGCGAAAACGGCGGCCAGCACGGCATCCACGGTGAGGGCGGCGCTGCCGCGTTCGTGGAGTTCCAGCCCGGCCAGCACCCCGGCCCCCAGGATGGTGGGGATGCTCATGAGCATGGAGAAGCGCGCCGCGTCGGGGCGCTCCATGCCGATGAAACGCCCCGCCGTCATGGTGATGCCGCTGCGGCTGGTGCCGGGGACCAGGGCGAGCACCTGGAAAAGCCCCAGGACCAGGGCATCGCGCCAGCGCAGGTGATCCACCCGCCGCACCGTCAGGCCCATGCGGTCCGCCAGCCACAGGAGCAGGCCGAAGCCCAGGGTGGTCCAGGCCACCACCTCCACGTTCCGGAAGTTCGTCCCCCAGAGCATCTTCACCAGGAAGCCCGCCACCACGGCGGGGAGGGTCGCCACGATCAGCAGAAGCAGCAGCCGCGCCGCCCGGTCCAGCCGGCCCTGCAGGAGCCGCCAGGCGCCCAGGAAAAGCTCGCCCACGTCGCGGCGGAAATAGAGCGTCGTGCCCCC
>CAJXLG010000236.1 GCA_913055885.1 uncultured Rhodospirillales bacterium | reverse complement strand
CGTTTTCAAGAACTATCCGGAGACCGCCTTCGGCGGCACCTTCCCCACAACGGCCGACTTCAAGGCCCCCTATCTCAAGGAGAAGATTCACGCGAACGGCTGGATGCTGTGGCCGCCGGTGCGCTTCGCCTACGACACCCACGACCGCAACCTGGGCCAGGCGGCGCCGGCGCCGCCGTCGTGGCGGCACTGGCTGGGCACGGACGACCAGGGGCGCGACGTGGTGGCGCGGGTGCTCTACGGCTTCCGGCTCTCGGTGCTCTTCGGGCTGGTGCTGACGGCGGCGAGCTCCGCCGTGGGCGTGGCCGTGGGCGCCATCCAGGGCTATTTCGGCGGCTGGGTGGACCTCTTCGGCCAGCGCGTCATGGAGATCTGGCAGGGCCTTCCCGAGCTTTTCATCCTCATCATCCTGTCCAGCATCATCGTGCCCGGCTTCTGGTCGCTCCTGGTGATCCTGGCGCTTTTCACGTGGCCGCGGCTGGTGGGCGTGGTGCGGGCCGAGTTCCTGCGCGCCCGCAATTTCGACTACGTCAAGGCGGCGCGTGCGCTCGGCATGCGCAATGTGGCCATCATGTGGAAGCACGTCCTGCCCAACGCCATGGTGGCGACACTCACCTTCACGCCCTTCATCCTTTCGGGCTCCATCGTCGCCCTCACGGCGCTGGACTTCCTGGGGCTGGGGATGCCGCCCGGGGCGCCCTCGCTGGGCGACCTGCTGCGCCAGGGCAAGGAGAACCTCCAGGCGCCGTGGCTGGCCATGACCAGTTTCCTGGTGCTGTCCGTGATGCTGTCGCTCCTGGTCTTCGTGGGCGAGGCCGTGCGCGACGCCTTTGATCCGGCACGGGGGGGATCGTGACGGCGCAATCGCTTCTCGAAGTGGCCGACCTGGCGGTGGCCTTCGGCCGCGGCCCGCGGGTGGTGGACGGCGTGTCCTTCACCCTGGACCGCGGCGAGACCCTGGCGCTGGTGGGCGAGAGCGGCTCCGGCAAGTCGGTGACGGCGCTCTCCATCCTGCAGCTCCTGCCCTATCCCACGGCCCATCATCCGGCGGGCAGCATCCGGCTGGACGGGCGCGAGCTCATGGGGGCGCCGCGCCGTACCCTGCACCACGTGCGGGGCGAGCGCGTGGGCATGATCTTCCAGGAGCCCATGGCCGCCCTCAACCCCCTGCACAACATCGAGAAGCAGATCGGCGAGACCCTTTTCCTGCACAAGGGCATGGACCGGCAGCAGGCGCGCCGGCGCATCGTCGAGCTTCTGCACCTGGTGGGCCTGCCCGAGGCGGAGCATCGCCTGGGCGCTTTGCCGCACGAGCTGTCCGGCGGCCAGCGCCAGCGCGTCATGATCGCCATGGCCCTGGCCAAGGAGCCCGACATCCTCATCGCCGACGAGCCCACCACGGCGCTGGACGTCACCATCCAGGCCCAGATCCTGGAACTCCTTCAGGACCTCCAGCGCCGTTTCCGCATGGCCGTGCTCTTCATCACCCACGACCTGGGGGTGGTGCGGCGCGTGGCCGACCGGGTGTGCGTCATGCAGAAAGGCGCGGTGGTGGAGCGCGGCCCCACGGAACAGGTCCTCTCCCGGCCCGGCCACGCCTACACGAAGCGCCTCATCGACGCCGAACCCGGCGGCGAGCCCGTGGGCACGCCGCCCAGCGGCGGCGCCGTCATGGAAACGGAAGGGCTCACCGTGCGCTTCCCCGTGCGCGCCGGGCTGCTGGGGCGGGTCAAGCAGTACGTCACGGCGGTGGACGACGTGGCCGTGGCCCTGCGCCCCGGCGCTACCCTGGGCGTGGTGGGGGAAAGCGGCTCCGGCAAGTCCACCCTGGGCCTGGCGCTGTTGCGCCTTCTGCCCGGCCAGGGGCCCGTGCACTTCGAGGGCCACCGCCTGGACCGCCTGCGGCCGCGCCACCTGCGCCCCCTGCGGGCGCGCATGCAGATCGTCTTCCAGGACCCCTATGCCGCCCTCAGCCCGCGGCTCTCCGTGGGCCAGATCGTGGAGGAGGGCCTGGTGGTCCACGGCATGGCGGGCAGGCGCCGGGAACGCCGCGACCGGGTGGGCGAGGCGCTGGCGGAGGTGGACCTGGACCCGGCCATGCAGGACCGCTACCCGCACGAGTTTTCCGGCGGCCAGCGCCAGCGCATCGCCATCGCCCGGGCCCTGGCGCTCAAGCCCTCCGTCATGGTGCTCGACGAGCCCACCAGCGCCCTGGACGTCTCCGTGCAGGCGCAGATCGTGGACCTCCTGCGCACCATCCAGGCGCGCCACCAGCTCGCCTATCTCTTCATCAGCCACGACCTGCGCGTGGTGCGGGCGTTGGCGCACGAGATGCTGGTGCTCAAGAACGGCCGCGCGGTGGAACAGGGCGCCGCCGCCAGCATCTTCCAGCAGCCCCGCGCCGACTACACCCGCGCCCTCATGGCCGCCGCCTTCGAGCTGGCCGCCGACGATACGGGGACGGTGCGGACGTGACGATATCCTGGATTATGTCCTTGTTTCGGAGTTTTTCTTGTTAAGAAGCGCGTTGTCCCCAAGAAATTTAATCAATATTCTTTCTATGTTGTGGCAAAGATCGGCATCTTCAATCGGTATGTAGGCGCCTTGTTCAACAATAGGCCTTTTGAACCAGAATTTTTGATAATGCTCGCTAACGCGATCCGCAATTGTTCGGCCTCCAGCTGTAACAGAGCCGACATACACAGGTCGGCCTGTAGAATCATAGAAAACATAAACGCCCCGGGAATCTGGTAAATCTTGGCGGGAGGCGTGGGGATCAAAACCCCATAGCGTCCCCCATCTCCCAATAGTTTCCGAATCTACCGATTCTTTTATAACACTAGGTTCCGGTGTACCAAGTACATGTTCGAGCTTTACTCTAGTTTTGTTTTGTGGGTTCCTTATTTTTCCGAGTCTTATATTTCTTATTGTTGGATAGGATACACCGCTACGTTCCGCTAAATCACTTTCTCTTATATCATTTTCGTAAATTTTTTGATCTAGCCACGTCGTGTACGGTGGCACTTCGTCGTTATCAGTATATGCTTCCTCATTTTCTTCTACCATAGCGCACCTCTTTGTAACTGACTAACGCCACGATACCCTATCAAATCCTTTTAGTCAACCACCTGTACGGTGGTGCGCTTAAATAACAATAGCTTTTGGCGTAACGATGGTTCAGTGCTCTACCTCCTCCGCATCGAGCACCGCCAGGGCGCGGCGGCGCCGGCGGCGCCAGCGGACGTAGCCGATGACCAGCGCCAGGGTGATGAGGCTGACGGTGGCGGGGAAGAACACCGTGAAGACGGCCGCGCCGCCCAGCAGCAGGGCGATGGCGCCCAGCACCAGGACGGCCGGCACCGCCAGGAGCACGGCGGAAAGCAGATAGCCCACGAGTCTGCCGATCATGGCGCCAATCTACACCGTCGCGGCGCCCGCCGTCACCCTGTGGCGGGATCGTCGCGGGGATCGGGATACCCCCAGTACGTGGCCCACGGCGCCAGGGTGGGCAGCACCGGCCGCAGGTAGCGGGCGTAGCGCGTCCAGCGCCCCCGCGCCGTGGTGTAGAGGGGCTGCACCACCTGGCTGTAGCTGGGCGTGGTGATGCCCGAGCGTGCCCGCGCCGTCTCCCGGTAGTCGGCGACGCCCGGGTGCCACGGCAGGCCCAGGAAGTCGAGCACGCCGCCCACGATGCCGTCGAAGTCGGCCAGCAGGGCCTCGTACGGCACGGCGTGCCACGCCAGCGGCAGCACCTCGGTATAGCGTGTCCAGAGCCCCATGACGGCGTCGTAGAAGTGCGCCGCGTCGGGCAGGGTGCCCAGGTTCGCCATGGCGTTGTTCAGGGCGAAGTGCTGCATGAAGGCGCTCAGCACCGCGTCGCACGGATGGCGCAGCATCAACAGGAAGCGCGCGTCGGGAAACAGCCGGTGAAGGATACCCGCGTGCACCAGCCGCAGGGGCAGCTTGTCCACCACGATCCGGCCGCCGTCCGGCGCCACGTGGGCGTCCAGGGCGCGGAAATAGACGCCGCGCAGGGTGGCGACGTCGTCGGGCGTGAGGCCGGCCAGGGCGTCCGGAAAGCCGCCGCGCGCCTCGCGCAGCAGGGGGTAGACCGTCTCCACGGTGTCCGCCTCCTCCACCACCCGCACCTCGGGATGGCCGCGCAGGACGGCGTCCAGGAGGGTGGTGCCGGAGCGCGGGAAGCCCACCAGGAAGACGGGCGACGGCCGCCCGTCGGCGGGCGG
>CAJXLG010000235.1 GCA_913055885.1 uncultured Rhodospirillales bacterium | reverse complement strand
CCCGGCGAGCTTCTTCCACAGGTCGTAGGCCTCGTCGTCTTCTTCGTAGACCGCGACCAGCAGGTCCTTGGGGTCGAGCCCGAACTCCTCCGTCACCAGCTTCCAGGCCAGCTCGATGGCGACGTCCTTGAAATAGTCGCCGAAGGAGAAGTTGCCCAGCATCTCGAAGAAGGTGTGGTGCCGGGCGGTGTAGCCCACGTTCTCCAGGTCGTTGTGCTTGCCGCCGGCGCGTACGCACTTCTGGGAGGAGGCCGCACGGCTGTACGACCGGGTCTCGGCGCCCGTGAAGACGTTCTTGAAGGGCACCATGCCGGCGTTGGTGAACAGGAGCGTGGGGTCGTTGCGCGGCACCAGGGGGCTGGACTCCACCACTTCGTGCCCGTGGCGGGCGAAGAAGTCCAGGAAACGCTTGCGGATCTCGTTGGCGGTGAACATGGGCTCCCGGCTATCCGACCTGTTGTGGGCGCTGCGCGGCGTAGGGGCCGTTTTGTAGCGCGACCCGCCGGGCGTGTCCAGGCAACGCCCGGCCGCCCCGGGGCGATCGGGCCGGCGGTGCCGGCCCCCGGGCGGCCCGGCGCCTATTCCCCGGTCTCGCCTTCCGCTGCTTCCTGGCCGTCCTGGTCGCCGGGGCCGGTGACCATGGCCTCGGAGATCAGGCCCGCCTGCTGGCGCACGGCGGTCTCCAGCTCCTCGGCGACGCCCGGGTTGTTCCTGAGGTACGCCTTGGCGTTCTCGCGGCCCTGGCCGATGCGGGTGCCGTTGTAGGAGAACCAGGAACCGGCCTTTTCCACCAGTCCCGCCTTGACCCCCAGGTCGATGAGCTCGCCCGTCTTGGAGATGCCCTCGCCGTACATGACGTCGAAATCGACGGTACGGAAGGGGGGCGCCGTCTTGTTCTTCACCACCTTCACCCGGGTCTGGTTGCCCACCACCTCTTCCTTGTCCTTGATGGAGCCGGTGCGGCGGATGTCCAGGCGCACCGACGAATAGAACTTGAGGGCGTTGCCGCCGGTGGTGGTTTCCGGGCTGCCGAACATGACCCCGATCTTCATGCGGATCTGGTTGATGAAGATGATCATGGTGTCGGACTTGGCCACGGAGGCGGTGAGCTTCCTGAGCGCCTGACTCATGAGGCGCGCCTGCACGCCCACCTGGGCGTCGCCCATGTCGCCGTCCAGCTCCGCCTTGGGCACCAGGGCGGCGACGCTGTCGATCACCAGGACGTCCAGGGCACCCGACCGCGTCAGGGTGTCGGCGATTTCCAGCGCCTGTTCCCCCGAATCGGGCTGGGAGATGAGCAGCTCGTCCGTGTCCACGCCCAGCTTCTTGGCATAGCTCGGGTCGAGGGCGTGCTCGGCGTCGATGAAGGCGGCGGCGCCGCCCTTCTTCTGGGCCTCGGCGACGACCTGGACGGCGAGCGTGGTCTTGCCCGAGCTTTCCGGGCCGAAGATCTCCACGACCCGGCCGCGCGGCAGGCCGCCGATGCCCAGCGCGATGTCCAGGCCCAGGGAGCCCGTGGGGACGGCTTCCACGTCCGCCACGGAATCGCGCTGGCCCAGCTTCATGATGGCGCCCTTGCCGTAGGCCCGCTCAATCTGGGCCACGGCATTCTCCAGTGCCTTTTCCTTGTCCATGGTATCCTTGTCCACCAAGTCCAGAGCGGCCTGCGTCATCGCCTCGCCCCCTTTCTTTCACACGTCCCGCGGCCCATGCAAACCCTGCCCGGGACCGGGCGAACGCTGTTGTCACCGGGGACTGTACCGCTTTTGTTCACGAACGCAAGGAGAACATTGGCTTCCGCTAAGTGTTCCCGTCGTCCGGCGCTTCCGCCGGGCCGGCCAGTTCCTTCACCTTGGCGGCCAGATCCTTGAGGCTGAAGGGCTTGCCCAGGAAGTGGAAGGCCTCGCTCTCGGCGATGTCGTCGCGCGCCACGTCCTCGGCGTAGCCGGAGATGAGGACGACGCGCACCCCCGGCAGCGCCTGACGCACCCGGCGCGCCAGGGCGACGCCGTCCATGCCGGGCATGACCACGTCCGTCACCAGGATGTCGATGCCCCCCTCCCCTTCCAGGTGCTCCAGCGCCCCCTCGGCGTCGCGCGCCTCCAGCACGTCGTAGCCCTTGTTGCGCAGGGCGCGGGCGGCGAAGGTGCGCACGGCGTCCTCGTCCTCCACCAGCAGGATGGTGGCGGCGCCCGTGAGATCGGGCGCGGCGCTTTCGGCCGTGTCGGCCGGGACACTCGATTCGGCCGTCTCCCGCGGCAGGTAGACGGAGAAGCGGGCGCCGCCGTCCGGGGCGTCGTCCACCAGGATGAAGCCGCCCGTCTGGCGCACGATGCCGTAGACGGTGGAGAGCCCCAGGCCCGTCCCCTCGCCCTTGGGCTTGGTGGAGAAGAAGGGCTCGAAGATGCGGCCCTTGTCCACGTCGGAGATGCCCTCGCCGGTATCCGCCATCTGGATGCGCACGTAGTCGCCCGCGGGCATTTCCTCGTGGCCGCGCTGAAGGGGATGTTCCAGGTGGACGGCCGACGTGCTGATGGTGAGGGTGCCGCCCTCGGGCATGGCGTCGCGGGCGTTGACCGCCAGGTTGATGATCACCTGGTCGAACTGGCCGGGGTCGGCGCGCACCGGCCATAATTCCCGGCCGTGCACCAGGTCGAGGCGGATGCGCTCGCCCAGGAGCCGGCGCAGCAGGTGGGACAGCTCCGTCAGGGCATCCGTGACGTCCAGGGTACGCGGGCGCATGGTCTGGCGCCGGGAGAAGGCGAGAAGCTGGCGCACGAGGTTGGCGGCGCGGTTGGCGTTCTGCTTCACCTGCATGATGTCGGCGAAGGAGGGATCGCCCGCCGCGTGCCGCTGCAGGAGCAGGTCGCAATAGCCGATAATGGCCGTCAGGAGGTTGTTGAAGTCGTGTGCCACGCCGCCGGCGAGCTGGCCCATGGCCTGCATCTTCTGGGCGTGGGCGAACTGCACCTCCAGGTTCTTCTGGGCCGTGGCGTCCACGGCGAAGAGCACGGCGCCGCCGCCCGCCTCCGCCGGCGCCGCCGCCGGGAACACGGCGAGCGACGTCCCCGCCCCCACGGCCAGCCGCACCTCCAGGCGGCCGCCCGGATCGTCACCCGCCGCGGCGGCGGTGAGGGCCGTTGCCAGGGCGCCCGCATCGTCCGCCACCACCAGGCTGTCCAGGGCGTGGCCGGTGACGCTGCCCTCGGTGATTCCGGCCAGGCGGTGGAACGCCGGATTGGCGGCAACGACGGTTCCCGCCGAGTCGGTGCGCACGATGCCCACGGGCGCCGCCGCCGCGAGGGCCTCGGCCCCCCCGTCGCCCTCGGGCGCCGGCGCGGCCGCCGCCGGCAGGCCCGATTCCGGCAGGACGGCGACCCCGAGCCGCCGCGTGCCGCCCTGCCGGATGCCCCGCACCCAGACCCGATAGGTCCCGGCCGATTCCGCCAGCGGCGTGGGGGCGGCCTCCACCTCCATCTTGCGCGGGTCGGGCATGTCGGGGAAAAGCGTCCACAGGGTATGCCCCCGGGCGCGCAGCGTTTCCGCCGTGCTGTCGGCCCACTCGGCGAGGCGCTGGTTGACGAGCCGCAGGCGGCCGTCGGCCTCCGCCTGCACCAGGCCGGCCGGCAGGGCGTCCAGGGCATCGACGGTGGCGCCGAGCTCGCCGCGCACGGTGTCCTCCAGGGCGCGCCGGCCGGTGATGTCGTCGGCGCACCAGAGCACCAGGCCGTTGGACACGGGATGGGTGGACAGCCGCCACCACGTGGTTTCGCCATCGGCGCCGGCGAGGGCCACTTCGGCATGCGCCGTCCGCCCGGCGGCGGCGCTCTGGCGCAGCCGCGCCAGCTCCTCGGCGGCCATTTGGCGGGCCACGGCGGGCCCGCCCTCGCCGGCCACCAGCGGCTCCAGGGCCTTGCGGGCCTTCTCCGGCTCGCCGGCCTCCTGGTGCAGCCGGGCCAGCAACACCCTTTCTTCGACGGGTTTGACCAGTATTTCCGTGGCCCCGGCCTGCAGTAGATCAAGCCTTACCTCGGTCGTGCTTTCGGTCAGGAACAGAAGCGTCGGAGGGGTGTCGCGACCACACCGCGCCTTAAGTGCCTTTAGAAACTCGGCTCCGGATTGATCGGGCAACTGCGCAGAAGACAGTATGATGTCGGGCATGTCCCGTTCGGCCAGTCCCAAGGCCTCCGACCCGGTCGCGGCCTGGATCACATCGTAATACGCTGTTGATAGTTTGACTTTCAAAACAATTCTGTTTGTTGCCAA
>CAJXLG010000234.1 GCA_913055885.1 uncultured Rhodospirillales bacterium | reverse complement strand
GGGGTCCGTGGGGGCGTGGAAGACGAGGAGCGCCTTGCGCATGGCGCCGATGGCCTGGCGCATGGGCTGGTCCTTGAGGTCCTCCAGGAAGCCGCGCCGCACCCGGAAGGTGCGCCCGCCCAGCGTCACTTCCGCCTCGCCGCGCTGCTTGATCTCCTCCGTCTGATCGCCGAACAGGTTGGTGACGTGCGCCGGATCGCACGGCGCGTTCACGGTGGCCACGCACAGCGCCTCGGGGATGCGCGGCGCGGCGCCCAGCACGGCGGCGCCGCCCAGGCTGTGGCCCACAAGGATGTGCGGCCCGCCCGCCTGCTGGCGCAGATAGCCGGCGGCCGCCACCAGGTCGTCCAGGTTGGAGGAGAAGTCGGTGTTGGCGAAATCGCCGCCGCTGGCCCCCAGGCCGGTGAAGTCGAAGCGCAGCACGGCCACGCCGTGCTCGGCCAGCGACCGGCTGATGCGTGCCGCGGCCACCGTGTCCTTGGAGCATGTGAAGCAGTGGGCGAAGAGCGCCCAGGCGCGCGGCTCGCCGGACGGCCGGTCGAGGCGGGCGGCGAGCGGGCTGCCGTCGCTGCCGGGGAAGGTGATCTTTTCGCTTGCCGTGGGCGCCATGGGGTCTCCTCGGGGCGCGTGACACCGATCAGGGCGGAGGATCGCGTGCCGGCGCCGGTGATGCAAGGGTTGCCGTGGCGGTGTGACGCGATGTATCCACGAAGGGGATCGGGCACGGGAAGGAGCGCAGTCATGCCGGAGGCCGGCGACGACCCCATGACGGCCCGCATGAACCCCCGCGACGACGTCGTGGTGGAGGCGCGCGAGGTGGCCTTCGAGGGCTACTTCCGGATGGATCGCTATCGCCTGCGGCACCGGCGCTTCGCCGGCGACTGGACGGGGACGGTCACCCGCGAGCTGTTCGAGCGCGGCCACGCCGCGGCCCTGCTGCCCTACGATCCCGTCAACGACACGGTGGTGCTCATCGAGCAGTTCCGCATCGGCGCCTACGCGGCCGGGCTGGACCCGTGGCTGCTGGAGGTGGTGGCGGGCATCATCGAGCCCGGCGAGGACCCCAGCGACGTGGTGGAGCGCGAGTCCGGGGAGGAATGCGGCCTGGCGGTGACCCGGCTGGAGCGGATCATGGACTGGCTCGCCTCGCCCGGCGGCAGCTCCGAGGTTCTGTCCCTCTACGTGGGCCGTGTGGACACCACGGACGCCGGCGGCCTGCACGGCCTGGCCGAGGAGAACGAGGACATCCGGGCGCGGGTCTTCTCCGTGGACGAGGCCCTTGCCCTCCTGGCCGACAACACCATCAACAACGCCACGGCCATCATTGCCCTGCAATGGCTGGCCCGCAACCGCGACGCCCTGCGCCGGCGCTGGACGGACGCCGGCTGAGCCGTCGCAGCAATCGGAAAGAGCCCGCCATGCCCACGAGCAAACGCCTGCGCCGCCATCTCAACGCGCTGAAGGAGCACCTGCGGAACGAGCATCCCGGGCTCGTGCCCCTGCTGCCCCACTTCCGGGAGCTGGACAGGGTGCTCAGGCGCCTGGGGCTCATGTCGTCCGACGAGTCCGTGGCCGGGCGCATCTCGTGGTGGCCCGTGATCACCACGGTGGGCATGTTCTCGTCGGGCAAGTCCACCTTCATCAACGAGACCCTGGGCGTGGAGCTTCAGCGCACGGGCAACCAGGCGGTGGACGACAAGTTCACCGTCATCTGCTACGGCCAGGACAACGGCGGCCTGCCGCTGCCGGGCATGGCCCTGGATTCGGACGCCCGCTTCCCCTTCTACAACATGGGCCAGGAGGTGGAGCGCGTCGCCCCGGGCGAAGGCAAGATGGTGGACGCCTTCCTGCAGCTCAAGACATGCCCCTCGGAGCACCTGCGCGGCAAGATCCTGGTGGATTCGCCCGGCTTCGACTCGGACGACCAGCGGCGCGCCACCCTGCGGCTTACCAGCCACATCATCGACCTGTCGGACCTGGTGCTGGTCTTCTTCGACGCCCGCCGGCCGGAGCCGGGCGCCATGCAGGACACCCTCGACCACCTGGTCACCAACGCCGTGAAGCGTTCGGATTCCACCAAGTTCCTGTACATCCTGAACCAGATCGACACGGCCGCGGACGAGGACAACGTGGACGATATCATGGGGGCGTGGCAGCGCGCCGTGGCCCAGGCCGGCCTGGTGAGCGGGCGCTTCTACACGGTCTTCAGCCGCCACGCCGGCGAGGCGATCGCCGATCCGGAAAAACGCCGGCGCTACGAGGCCAAGCGCGACGCCGACCTGGACGAGATCGAGCGCCGCATCGCCGGCGTGGAAATGGACCGCGGCTACCGCATCGCCGGCATGGCCGAGCGCCTGTCGCGCGAGCTGGAAACGGAGGTGATCCCCGCGCTGCAGCACGCCCTGGGCCGCTGGCGCCGGCGCATGCGCATCACCCATCTGTCCGTGGTGGTCCTTGTGCTGGCGGCCGTTCTGGGGGTCGTCGCGGGTATCGGCACATGGCCCTTCGCCGCGGCCTGGAACGCCATCCCCGCCGCCCCGGTGCCGCTGGGGCTGCTGGCGGTGGGCGTGCTGCTGCTGCTGGGCGGCTATCTCACCGTGGCCACCGAGCTTACCCGGCGCGGCGTGGCCCGGGGGCTGACCACGGCCATGGGCCCCATGGAACTCAACCTGCGGGCCGCCTTCCACAAGAGCGCCACGCCCTGGCGCGCCGTCATCGGCGGCATCGCCGGCTGGCGCGAATCGGTGCGGCGGCGGCTGGCCCGGCTGCGCGAGCATATCGCCGAGCACATCCAGCAGCTCAACGACACCTACACGGACCCCGGGGCCAAGCGCGTCGAGCCCGGCGTCCGGGAACGCCCGGCGGGCGGGCAGGAGATGGACGCCGCCACCGTGGCCGCCGCCACCACGGGGCCGCGGGCGGAATCCGCCCCGGAACCCCGGGCCGCGCCCGCCGCCGGGTCCGACGCGGACGAGGCGGCGGCGCCCGGAGGCGATGCGGCGAAAGCCGGGGAGGCCGGGGCGGAAGCCGAAGAGACCCCGGCGGAAGAAGCGGCGCCGGAGGCGCCGGCCCGGCCTTCATCGTTGGCCTCGGGCGGTTGAGGCGCTATAGTCTCACGCGCTTGGAGGCAGGCATTGGTTCGGGGGGCAGGCTGTCATGGACCGGGCGGTGGGAACGGCCCGGCGTGGTTCAACACGAACGACCGATAGGGGGACACCGTGGGCTTTTTCGAGAAGGAAAACCGGCCGCTTCTCGGGGCGCTGGTGCTTCTGGTGGTGCTCGTGGCCGTGGCCGTGAACATCATGGAGACGCCGCAGAAGCGCGGCGAGGCCAGGGCCGAGCAGGCGCCCGAGGCGACGCAGCATGCCTCGGAAATGGACACCGAACAGAAGGCGGATGCCAAGGCACACGCCGGCGGCGACGGCAAGGCCGACGCCAAGGCGGCCGACAAGAAGACGGCCGACAAGAAGGCGGCCGAGGACAAGGCGACGGCCGACAAGAAGACGGCGTCCGACGACAAGGCCGCTTCCGGCAAGGCCGACGGCGGTGACAGCACCGGCAAGACGGCCGAGGCCGGTGACGCGGCGGACGCGGCTTCCGGCAAGGAGGCCGCCAAGGGCGCGTCCGGCGACGCCGGAACCGGCGATGCCGGCGAAAGCAAGGCCGGGGACGGCAAGGCCGACGAGACCGAGGTCGCCGCCGCCGGGAGCGGCAAGACCGCCGGCGGCAAGAAGGCGGCGGACACAGCCGACACCGGCAAGTCGGCCGACACGGGCGAGCAGGACACGGCGGCCGACACCGGCATGGCCGGCATGACGGGCATGAGCAGCATGACCGGGATGCAGGGCATGGACGGCACGCAGGACGGCGCGTCCGGCTCCGGCGGCAAGGCGTCCATGGCCGGCATGCAGGGCATGACCGGGATGCAGCAGGGCATGACCGGCATGCAGGGCATGACCGGGATGCGTGGCATGCAGGCCCGGCGCGCCGCGCGCTCGCGCTACGGTCAGGTGGGGCGCTTCGGCACCCGGCCGGGCCGTGCCAGCAGCCCTACCGCCAGCCGGGCCGCTTCCGCACCGGCGGCATGCGTGGCATGCGCGGCATGGGCGGGGCGTCGCCCTTCCGCGTGCGCAACTACGGCGGCTATGCCCTGCGCCCGGGCTGGGGCACCTTCCGCATCCGCGACGACGGCACGGTGGTGCTCTATTACCAGGGCTTCGGCTACGTCTGGGGCCGCTGACCCGCATCCGGCACGGACCGACACCGGAAGG
>CAJXLG010000233.1 GCA_913055885.1 uncultured Rhodospirillales bacterium | reverse complement strand
GGGGCTCATCACCGTTCATTTCTACGTGGCCCGGGCCATGCTGAACCCGCAGGAGGCCCAGCAGTTCTACGTCAAGCTGGGCGGCCTGGTGGTGCGCATCGCCATCGTCTCGGCCATTCTCTGGGTATCCTATTTCGGCGCCGTGTCCAGCACGGGGCCGGCCTCCTTCACGCGCGGCGAGGACCCCTGGGGCTATGCGTGGATCTTCGTCACCCTTCAGGAACAGGGCCTCGTCCTGGCGCAGTGGGTGTTGCGCGTGGCCAACGAGACCAACGCCGCCCTGTTCGGCGTCGCCGTGCCGCCCCTCGACCAGGTGCATCCGCGCCTGGACTGGCGCTTTGCCGGCGTCATCGGCGAGGCCAACATTTCCGACCACGTGGACGATCTGGCCCGCGACTACATGCGGCTGTGGTGGTACATCGAGGCGACGGTCTGGCCCGTCGTGTCCTATGCCCTGGACCGCTGCATCAGCGTGGATCCCACGCGCATCGCCCTGTGGGGGTTCATGGTGCTCGCCCCGTACACCTTCGTGCTCGGCATCGCCGGGGCCTTCATCGTGCAGTTCATCTTCTACGTCCTGGCCATCGCCACCATGTTCCCCATCCTGCTCGCCATGAGTTCCATGGACTTCGCCAAACAGTGGCTGTGGAGCAGCCTCAAGCTGGTCACCCAGGGCCTCCTGACGCTGGTCATGGCGGCCATCGCCATGGGCTTCACCGGCCACACCATCGCCCTGGGGCTGTCGCAGTTCGTGGTGCATCACGAGCACGTCATCCGCGAGAGCGGCGGCGCCCGCATCATGGACCTGATCCCGGTGTTGAGCGTCGCCGTGGACGCCAACACCCCGGGCTTTGTCCTGCTCTCCCTGATCGGCTTCATCTCCGTGCTGCTGCACCTCATCAGCCCCAAGGTGGCGGCCAAGATCGTGGGCGAGGTGGACACCGCCCTGACGGCCGGCGCCGTGGTGGGCGCGGGGCAGATGCTGGGCGCCAAGGCCCTCGGCTTCGCCGGCCAGGGCGGCCGGCGCGCCGCGGGCGTCATCGGTGGCGGCACGGGGCTGCTCGCCGGCCGCGCCCTGGGCGGGATGCAGGACGGCGCCGGTAGCCGGTTGCGTGCCGCCGGGCAGTCCCTGGCCGAGCGGTTCCGTGGTGCCGGGGGCTAGCCGCCTGGCCTCGCTGGTGGCCGGCCTGGTGGTGTGGGCCGCGGTGTGGGGCCCCGGCTTCGTCCTGGTGCAGCGCCACGTGTTCGGCTTCGATCCCCTTTCCGCCGCGCACCGCCGCGCCCTGGCGGCGGCCTGGCGCGACGGCCGCGCCGTGGTGGACAGCCTGCCCGAGAGCCTGTTCGTGGCGAGCTGGCCCGCCGCCGCCCTGGGCGCCCTGGTCAGCCTGACGGTAGTGGGGCGGCTGGGCCGGGCGGTCCTTGCCGGGCCACGCGTGGCGTGCGCGATGTTGGCCCATCGCCCGGGCCGGCCCGCGGCCGATCCGGAACCACCCGGGGTCGCCTCACCCACACCGGCCGCCGAGGGCCTGTCGGCAAACGATCCCCGCTACACCTTGGACCGCCTGTCCCGCCACGTGGGCCGCCGCCTCGCCGAGCAGTTCCGCCACGCCCGCCCCGCGACGGAAGGCGCCGCGCCGACGGAAGCCGCCCCGGCGGCGGACGCGGCGGACGACCCCGACATCTACGACCCGGACGGCCTGTTCGGGGACGACGACGACGCGGCGGACGATCCCCTCGCCCCGGCGCCGGCCGCGCCGCCGCTGGACGATGCCCCCGACGAAGCGCCCGCCCCGGAGACCGCCCCGGCGCCGCCCGCTGGGCCCGACGCTCCGGACGATCCGGAGGCGGAGCGGTACGCCCGGGCGCGGGCCCGACTGGCCGCCGTACGCCACGACCGCGAGGCGGCGGGCTGGACCGTTTATCCCAACATCGTCGCTCGGCTGGAGGACGGGCCGGCGCGGGTGGATCTGGTGTTGGCGGACGCGGCGCGCGTTGTGGTGGTCCTGGTATGGCCCTTCACCGAGCCCTACCAGACCGACGACGAAGCAAGTGGTACCTGGTTCAACCCCCTCACCGGCCTGGCCCGCCCCTCACCCGTGTTGCGGACGTTCCGCATCGCCCGCCACCTGGACGGCCTGCTGCATGGCCCGCTGGACCGGCACGGCTACGCCCCCGTTCGCCGCGTGGTCCTGGCGGTGTCGGGCGCCCTCACCGTCACCCCGGCGTCCGAGACCCTGTGGCGGGCCCACGGCCTTACAGTAGCCTCCGCCCGCACCCGCCCGGCGGTCGAAGCCACCCTGCCCACCCTGCAAACGGCCATCGGCACCGGCACCGGGCCACCGGCTCCGGACCTGGCCGACGCGCTTGTGGAGCAGCAGGACAGAAACGCTGTGATGGTTGCCCGCGATATCAAAGTGCTGTCTTCATTGGTTGGATAGGCTAAACGTGCTTTTTCCTGTCTAACCGCCCTAAGCACCCTGTACCAAGGGACATGCACTACCAGAAAGCGGGCCAAGAACCCGACCCATGCCCAACAGCAGATTCGCCCCCTGGTCACACGGTCTATTTCGATTCTCTGACCAACCCTCAATAGGTGCTAGGGTGGGGCTATTTTGGATCCCATTCCCGGGGTGTTTGCTGTTCCGATTGGCACTTATGCGCCAACTCAGGACTGAAACCACTTTCATGAACAATCCGAGCGATTGCTTTCCTCCGCTTGATTATGGCACTTTAGAGCAACCTAGATGCTCTGGCTAGGTTACACTATTTTAAATTGTGTTATCCTAACGTGTTATATATTTTGCTTATGTCACGCTGTTATGAGGGGATGATGGTTGATCTTGGTGTTCATAAGTCTCTGACGCTGTCCGAGGTTTTCAGCGGCGAAGCCGTCGAATTTACCCCGTGGCTGGCGAGCAATCTGAAATCATTAGCTGACCACTTGGGATTCGAATTGGAGACCGATGAGGTAGAAGTGGCAGTTGGCTCTTTTAAAGCTGACATAAAAGCTAAAACATCTGATGGTCGAACCGTAGTAATAGAAAATCAATTCAATTCCACTGATCACAATCATCTCGGTCAAATTCTGACTTACGCTGCAGGGCTTGATGCTGATATTTTGATATGGGTATCAGAAAAAATTAGAGACGAGCATCGTGCTGCAATAGATTGGCTTAATGACAAGGCGATAGATGCAGAGTTTTTCGCTATTGAGGCTAGAATGGTCTCTATTGATTCGAGCCGACCAGCACTTTTTTGGGATGTCATTGCCTCTCCAAATGACTGGTCAAGGTTAACCCGTAGCGTTCTCGCGGATGGGAACGCGTATTCCGATATGGATAAGGTGAAAATAGAATATTGGACAAGTTTGCGACAACGTATAGAAGAAAAAGGTGCGCATATTACAGCTTATAAGCCTTCTAAAGAAAACTGGCAAGGCGGAAGTATTGGAACCAGCGCGATATGGCTTAATAGCTCGATAAGCCTTCGTGATAAATGGCAAAAACTTGAAATTTATATAGGTCGATCCAATGCAGGCTGGTGGTTTGAACAGCTCAAGTCACGGCGCGAGGCCATTGAAGACGAGCTTGGGTATGAAATAAATTGGGACCCGGCTCATAACCGTAAAGGATGTCGCGTGGGTATATGGCGCCCATGTGATCCAGAAGATGTGGAAGACTGGCCCTCCCAGCATGATTGGTTCATTGAAAAACGCGTAGAATGGGAAAGGGTTTTTCGCAAACATATAAACGAAATAAAAAATATTGAATCCGAAATTTCTTCGCAATAAAATACAAACAATGTTCATTTTTTATAGTAGTTTGGACTATACATTCTTTAATATAGCCTATTAATTATAAAAACCACGTATAATATACATTTTATGTATGTTTTTATGGCATGATGAACAATACAGCCCGTTTTACCCGGTCTGCGACAAGACAAAAACGCCATAACAGCGTAATTTTTCATAAAAACCCGCCAAAAACCGCTCTTTTCACTTGCGGCCCGTAACGGCGTCTCGCATGATCCGGCATGTTTCCCGTTCACAGGGGCCGGCATGTTGGAACGTCCGTTTGTCGCCGTACTGGGTCTTGCACTGTTGGCACATGTGCCTCCCGCGCGGGCTGGCGGTGTCGGCCCCGACGGGTTGTGGCGTTTTGCCGATACGGCGGGTCGGGCGGTCCCGACGCTGTCGGGCGCGGAGGCGCCGCCGCCCAACGTCACCGTCTTCGGCGCGATGACCGGGGACGTCGGCGTGAGCCTCGACGCCCTCATCGCACTCTCGCCGTCGAGCGCCAACTCGGCGTC
>CAJXLG010000232.1 GCA_913055885.1 uncultured Rhodospirillales bacterium | reverse complement strand
GCCAACGGCGAGGACATCAACTACCAGGGCGCCTCCAGCGCGACCAACTTCAACCAGGCGGGCGACCCGGCGTCGGCGGCGTACGCCATCTGGGAGTTCCAGGGCGCCGATCAGGAGGGCACGAGCCAGATCGAGGTCCAGAACTTCGAGGGCGCGAACCCATCGGGTGGCGGCGCGATGGCCGACAGCGGCCCCGGCGGCATGGGCCCGCCGGGCCCGTCACGATCAGTGCATGGCGGCCGGACCACCCGTCAGGGGCGGCGGCGCGCCGCCATTCGCCTCTTCTTCCAGGACGGCCCGGGCGCAGCCCACGAGGAGGGCTACCTCCTTGCCGGCCAGCTCGGCCGATTCCTGCTCCAGGTAAACGAGCGCCTCCCAGATGCCGCGGAGACGATTCGCGTCGGCGTCGTCGTCATCATTGTCGGCCCGCAGATTGGTCATGACGCAGCCTCCAGACCTCTTGGCAGAGTGGCGTTCGGGTCCTTTACGGCCCAATGCTCTTGTTGTTGCCGCCTCTGAGGGCTTCTCCCTCCCACCCACGGGCGGTTCCCTCTCCCGAGAGCCCCACGCTGGAGGCCACCACAAATGCCCGAAACAGTGAGCCTGGGAACTTTACGAGGGACAATTCAACCCAGGCTGATCAATCCAAGCGTAAGCGCCCGGACAACGGCGTGAGTCTTGGAATACACCCCCAGTTTCTGCTTGGCGTTGTCCGTATGGAACTCCACGGCTTTCTGGCTGACGCCGCAGATGGCGGCCGTCTCCCACGACGTTTTGCCGTAGGCCGCCCACTGCAGCACCTCCGTCTCGCGCGGGGACAGGAGGGTGCCGCGCCCGTTGGCGCTCATTTCCGCGTTGATGAGCGGCGACCGCGCCCAGCGGTCGAAATAGAGCGCCATGAGCTGAACGAGGTGGGCCCGTTCCTCGATGAGGCGGTCGGCCTCGGCGCCTTCCGGCTCCGGGATCACCGTCATGGCGGCGTAGTCGCCATGACGGCCCTTCAGGGGTACCGTGTAGCCTTCCCGGATGCCGGCATCATGCGCCTCCCGGAACATCCGCGCCTGGCGCGGCCCCAGGCTGTCGAAATCGATCCCGTCGCGCCAGCGGAACGGCAGGTCGGGTCCCGACTGCACCTGGATCACCGGGTCCACCTCCAGGAAGCCGTCCCGGACATAGTGGTCAACCCAGTGGGCCGGGTAGTTGCACAGAATGTAGGGGAGCCGGCTTTCGCCGTTCTCGAGCTGCACGATGTGATAGGAGGCGTACCGGAAGCCCAGGTGCCCCATGGTGCGCTCCAGCACGTCGAGCAGGGCGGCCTTGTCCCGGGCACCGCTCAGTTCGCGCAGGAAGGGCGTAAGTGTCTCCTGGTGGCCCATAACCCCCCGCTCCGGGCCCTGAAGCCCGGTCCGATTGTATATGACTGCGGGAAAGATTAGATAAATCCGTTACAGGGGACAAGCGCCCTGACCAGGAAAAGTGTTCGGCCCCGCTTACCGTAACGGGTCCTGCCCGGGTTTGCGCGCGGAAACCGAAACAGTCGCGCACCGGATTAGCGCGCCGGTAGCATAGCGCCTCACGGAGCCTCGCTCTGCCGCACACCGTCGCCGTAGCGGGCCCGCACCCGGGCCTCCACGGCGGGGGGAACGAAGCCCGAGATGTCCCCGCCCAGCGCCCCGATTTCCTTGACGAAACGCGACGAGATGAACTGGCAGCGCTCCGACGCGGTGAGAAAGACCGTTTCCACGCCCGGCGCGAGCCGGCTGTTCATGGCCGCCATCTGGAATTCGTATTCGAAGTCGGACACGGCCCGCAGGCCGCGCACGATGAGCCCGGCGCCGCAATCGCGGGCGAAATCCACCAACAGGCTGTCGAAGGGCTGGACGTCAATGCGGCTGCCGTTGCCGTGCGCGAGGTCCGCCACGGCCTCGCGCGCCATGGCGACGCGTTCGTCCAGGTCGAACAGCGGCTCCTTCCCGGCATTGACGGCCACGGCCACGATGAGCCGGTCCACCACGCGCGTCGCCCGCGAAATGATGTCCAGGTGGCCGTTGGTAATGGGGTCGAAAGTCCCGGGATAGACGCCCACGCGCTCGCCACTCATTCGCCGCCTCCCTCCGGCGCGCTGTCCTCGGCGTCCTCCGCGTCCTCGGCGTCCTCCGTATCCTCGGCGTTTTCGTCGTCCTCGCCCAGGTCACCCAGATGGGCCACGGAGACCACACGCTCATCCTCGTCGATGCGGAACAGCGTGACGCCCTGGGTGCGCCGGCCGGCAATGCGGATGTCGTCCACGGGCATCCGGATGAGCTGGCCCGCATCCGTAACCATCACCACCTGGTCGTTATCGGCCACCGGGAACGACGCCACCACGGGCCCGTTGCGCTCCGACGTCTCGATGTTGGCGATACCCTGGCCGCCGCGCCCGGCGACACGGTATTCATAGGCCGAGGTGCGCTTGCCGAAGCCGTTTTCCGTGACGGTCAGAATGAACTCCTCGGGCGCCGCCAGCCGCTCCGCCTGCGCCCGGTCGATGCCCGCCTCGTCAAGCTCCGAATCGGCGAACTGGTCGATGCCGGCCTTGCGCCGCGGGGTGTCCAACCGCAAATAGCCCTCGCGCGTCGCCGTGTCGGCAGCGACGTGCTTGAGGATGGACATGGACATGACGGCATCGCCCTCGCCCAGCCGGATTCCGCGCACGCCGGTGGACTTGCGCCCGGCGAAAACGCGCACCTCCGTCACCGGGAAGCGGATGCACCGCCCGTGACGCGTGGCGAGGAGCACGTCCTGGTCCGGGCCGCAGGTATGCACGGAGACCAGTTCGTCCCCCTCGTCCAGGCGCATGGCGATCTTGCCGTTGGCCTTTACGCTGGCGAAGTCGGACAGGCTGTTGCGCCGGACGTTGCCCGATGCGGTGGCGAACATGACGTGCAGGTCGCCCCACACGGACTCGTCCTCGGGCAGCGGCAGGATGGTGGAGATGGTCTCGCCCGGCTCCAGGGGCAGCAGGTTCACCAGGGCCTTGCCACGCGACTGGGGCGTGCCCTGGGGCAGACGGTGGACCTTGAGCTTGTAGGCCTGGCCCGTAGAGGAGAAGAAGAGCACCGGCGTGTGGGTGTTCACCACGAAGACCTGGCTGACGAATTCCTCGTCGCGGGTGCTCATGCCCGAGCGGCCGCGCCCGCCGCGCCGCTGGGCGCGGTAGGTGGAGAGCGGCACCCGCTTGATGTAGCCGGTGTTGGTGACCGTCACCACCATGTCCTCGCGCTGGATCAGGTCCTCGATGTCCTGATCCGCCCCGCCCTCTTCCAGGGTGGTGCGGCGCGGGTCCGCGTAGTGCTTCTTGATTTCCTCGAACTCGTGGCGCATGAGACCGTACAGGCGCTCGCGCGACCCCAGGATATCAAGGTAGTCGCGGATGCTGTCGCCGATCTCGTGCAGTTCCTTCTCGATCTTGTCGCGTTCCAGCCCCGTCAGGCGGTGCAGGCGCAGATCGAGAATGGCCTTGGCCTGGGCCTCGGACAGCCAGTAGGTGCCGTCCACGATGCCGCGCCCGGGCTCGTCGATGAGCTCGACGAGCGGCCGCACCGCCTCCGCGGGCCATGCCCGGCCCATGAGGCCCTCGCGCGCCTCGTCCGGGTTGGCGGCGTTGCGGATGAGCTCGATCACCGGGTCCAGGTTGGCGACGGCAATGGCCAGGCCGATGAGGGTGTGCGCGCGGGCGCGCGCCTTGTCCAGCTCGTGGATGGTGCGCCGCGTGATCACCTCTTCGCGGAACTGCACGAAGGCGGCGATCATGTCGCGCAGGCCGAGAGTCTGCGGCCGCCCGCCGTTGAGGGCCAGGGCGTTCACCCCGAAAGTGGTCTGCAGTTGCGAGAAGCGATAGAGCTGGTTGAGCACCACCTCCGGCTCGCTGTCCTTGCGCACCTCGATGACGACACGCACGCCCTGCTTGTCGGATTCGTCGCGGAGGTCCCCCACCCCCTCGATGCGGCGGTCGCGCACGAGCTCGGCGATGCTCTCCACCATGCGGGCCTTGTTCACCTGGTACGGGATTTCCGTCACCACGATGGCCTGGCGGTCCCGGCCGATGTCCTCGAAGTGGGTGCGGGCGCGCACGGTGATGGAGCCCCGGCCCGTGGCGTAGGCGGAATGAATGCCGCCCTGCCCCACGATGCTGCCGCCGGTGGGGAAATCCGGCCCCGGAACGAGCGCCATGAGGTCCTCGGTGCTGACCTCCGGATCGTCGATGTAGGCGCAGCAGGCGTCGATCACCTCGCCGAGATTGTGGGGCGGGATGTTGGTGGCCATCCCGACCGCGATGCCGCCGGCGCCGTTGACCAGCAGGTTGGGAAA
>CAJXLG010000231.1 GCA_913055885.1 uncultured Rhodospirillales bacterium | reverse complement strand
CCCCCTCGGCGGTCATGGCCCCCCCCTTTCGTGCCGGCGGCGCCCCGGGATCCTATGCGGTATGCTCGCCGGCGGCCGCCCGGCGCAACAGGGTGATGGTCTCCGACAGGCCGTACAGGGCAAAGAAGGACCCCATACGCGGCCCCTGGGTCTGGCCCAGCAGGATCTCGTACAGGCTGCGGAACCACGCCTTGAGGTCGGGGAAGGCCTCGTGCGCCTTGCCCACCTCGTAGACCTGCGTCTGGATGGTCTCGGCGTCGGCGTCCCCGGGCAGCCCTTCCAGGCGTCCGGCCAGGTCCTCCAGCGCCGCCGCCTCGCCGGCCGACGGCTGGCGGAACGCCTTGTGGGGCTTCACGAAGTCCCGGTAGTAGGTGATGGCGTAATCCACCAGGCTGTCCACCGTGGGCGCGTTCTCCGGCGTGGCGCCCGGCACGTAGCGGCTGATGTAGTGCCACAGCACGGTCTTGTCCTCGGTGTGGCACACGCTCGCCAGGTTGAGCAGGATGTTGTAGCGGATGGGGACATCCTCCTCCGGCGGCTGGCCGCCGTGGATGTGGAAGGCCGGGTTCTTCAGCCGCTCGTTGGGCTCCTGCTCGGGAAACTTCGCCAGGTGGTTCAGATAGTCGTCCACGTGGCGCGGGATGACGTCGAAATACAGCCGCTTGGCCTTGCGCGGCTGGTGATACATGTAAAGCGCCAGACTCTCCGGCGGGGCGTAGCGCAGCCATTCGTCGATGGTCAGGCCGTTGCCCTTGGACTTGGAGATCTTCTCGCCGTTCTCGTCCAGGAACAGCTCGTAGGTGAAGGATTCCGGCGGCGTGCCGCCCAGGCTGCGGTTGATGCGCCCCGACAGCTTGATGGAATCGATGAGGTCCTTGCCGGCCATCTCGTAGTCCACGTCGAGGGCGTACCAGCGCATGGCCCAGTCGGCCCGCCACTGGAGCTTGCAGTGGCCGCCCGTGACCGGCACCTCCACCTTCTCGTTGGTTTCCTCGTCCTGATAGACGACGGTGCCCGCGTCCAGGTCGCGGTGCAGGATGGGCACCTGGAGCACCTGCCCCGTCCGGGGGCACAGGGGCAGGATGGGGCTGTAGGTGGCGCGCCGCTCGGGGCCCAGGGTGGGCAGCACCACTTCCAGGATCTCGTCGTACACCTCCAGGACGCGCAGCAGCGCCCGGTCGAACCGCCCGCTGCGGTAGCATTCCGTGGCGCTGGTGAATTCGTAGTCGAAACCGAAGGCGTCCAGGAAGGCGCGCAGGCGCGCGTTGTTGTGGGCGCCGAAGGATTCGTGGGTGCCGAAGGGGTCGGGGATGTCCGTGAGCGGCTTGCCCAGGTGCTGTTCCACCATGTCCTGGTTGGGGACGTTGTCCGGCACCTTGCGCAGGCCGTCCATGTCGTCGGAGAAGGCCAGGAGTCGCGTGGGCAGGTCGGACAGCATTTGAAAGGCCTGGCGCACCCAGGTGGTGCGCGCCACCTCGCCGAAGGTGCCGATGTGCGGCAGGCCCGAGGGGCCGTAGCCCGTCTCGAAGATCACCTCGCCGCGCTCCGGCGGCCGGGCCTGCACGCGCTCCAGCACCTGGCGCGCCTCCTGGAAGGGCCAGGCGTTGCTGTGATGGGCGAGTTCACGCAGTTGCGACATGACGGACAGCCTGCTGGTTCCGGGGAGGGGCGAAGCTAAGGTGGCGGCCAGGGTCCGTCAACAAGGGCCGCTGTTGCAAGTTCCCCGCAGCCTGCTCTAAAAAGCCCGGAACCTGCTTTTGCCGTGGACGCCCGCGCCATGATCACCGGTGTCGAAATCCGCAATTACCGGGGATTGAGATATATTCCGCTCAAGCTGGAGGCCTTTCAGGTACTCGTCGGCCCCAATGCGAGCGGCAAGACGACTCTCCTCGATACCATCAATTTCATTCGCGACCTCCTTGTTGGCGGCCTTGACGCGGCCGTTTACGGGGACCCTCGATTCACGATCCCGCCGCGGGCGGCCGACCCACGGGACTTGACGTGGATGCGTCAGGGGGGCGATCTGGAAATCGCCCTCACGCTTGACCTGCCCGACCATGTCGTCAAGGTATTGGGCGGCCGTCACGACAAGGCGCGCTACGAAGTGGCGATTGCCACGGACGGTCCGCTGAGTTTTCGGGCCGAGAACTTTTTTCTTGTGGCGGCCGGGAACGGACAGGATCGCCGCCCGGAACAAGGGGATCTCTTCCCGAATCCGCCCGAATCTCCAGGCCCCATCGTGACCCATCCGGGGCGGCAAACGCCGGCCGGTCGCCGCAAGGTCGTCAGCAAAACAGGCGACCAGGGGAATGATTATTTCAAGTCGGAGGTTTCCAAGTGGAACAACATGTTCCGCCTTGGCCCCGGCCGCTCCGCGTTGGCCAACCTCCCCGAGGACGAAGACAAGTTTCCGGCGGCCGTCTGGACCAAACGCTTTCTGATGGACGGGGTCCACCGACTTTCCCTCAACGGTGAAGCCATGCGGCGCCCGGCCCCCGCCGGGTCCCCGCGCGGCTTCCAGCCCGACGGGACGAACCTGCCGTGGGTCGTTCACAGCCTGGAAGAAGAGGCCCCCGACCGTTTCGCCTGGTGGGTGGAACACCTGCGTTCCGCTCTCCCCGACCTCACGGGCATCAGCACAGCCGAACGCGAAGCGGACCGGGCACGCTATCTTATAGTGACGTACAAGAGTGGGCTCGAAGCGCCCTCCTGGCTGTTGTCCGACGGCACACTGCGGATGCTGGCCCTGACCCTCCTCCCGTATCTGCCGGATCCGCCGCCGCTGACACTGATCGAGGAACCGGAAAACGGCATTCATCCCCAGGCCGTGGAAACGGTGGTTCAGGCGCTGCAGTCCGTCGTTGACGGGCAGCTTCTCTGTGCCACGCACTCGCCGCTACTTTTGGCGCAGATCAGGCGTGACGAGGTCCTTTGTTTCGCGCGCACGGAGGAAGGGGCCGTGGACATTCGCAACGGCCGCGACCATCCGCGGCTTCACCAATGGCGCTCCGCCCTGCACCTCGGGGATTTGCTGGCCGCCGGGGTCCTGGGATGAAGGACCTTTTGATCGTAACCGCGGACAACAGCATCAAGGCCGCTCTTTGCGGCTTCTTTGAGCGCGAAGGCTGGTGGAACGCCGTTGGCTGCGGACGATTTTCGATTGACCCGCAGAATGACATCAAGGCGGCCCAGGGCCTGAACGATCCGGGCCTGTACCGCAGGGCCGGTGACCTCTTGCAGCCGCTGGCACCGGAATACCGCCACGTCCTCGTCATCCTTGACGGCGAGTGGGAAGGCGCGCCGAGCGACCCACACGCGATTCGGGACGCCGTCGAAAATCACATCGAATCGGCCGGGTGGGCGAAAGGCGATGGGTGCGGAATCGTCATCGTCCCGGAACTCGAAATCTGGCTTTGGGCCGACTCTCCCCATCTGGCCAGCCTTTTGAATTTTCCGGATTTCGCATCGTTGCGGCAACACGTGCAGACAAACAGTGACGCATGGCCCGTGGGGTCGGCCAAGCCGGCCGACCCGGAAGAGGCGCTCAAGGTCGTCTGTCGAAACGCGCCCGTAACGCCGAAAAATCCCAGCTTGTTTCGGCACGTTTGCCGCGCTGTCGGCACGAAGCACTGTGCCGACCCGGCCGTGGCCCGTTTGTTCGATGCGCTGCGGACCTGGTTCCCGCCAGCCCGCTAGTCGTCCAGCACCACCCACTTGTCGCCGCGCTTGATGAGCTCGTAGGCGCGGCTGTGGTTGTCGCACTGCAGGACGTGGATGGGGTTGGTGGGCTTGGCCCAGACGGCGCTCACGGAGAGGCACGTCTTGCCCTCGCGCGTCACCGCGTTGTACATGCCCTCCACCTGGGCGGCCGTCACACCCTGGCCGAAGCTGGTGACGTCATCCAGGGGCACGTCGGCCTGCTTGGCGTTTTCCGCCAGGGCCGGCGCGGCGGCGGTGAGGACGGCGGCCGTCACGGTACCCAGCACGATCCCTTTCATCGGCCCTCTCCCTTGCCTGTGGCGAACATGCTGGGGCGAGCGTAATGGGCCGCCCGCCCCGCGTGCAACCCTTCGCCTCGCGCCGTGTTGCCGCTATACTGGCGTCATGGCCCGGAACGCTTCCCGCCCCCGGCCGCCGGCGCTGGTCGCCGGCGTGCGGGATGCCGTGCGCCTCGACGGCGACGGCACCGTGGAACGCCTCGCCCTC
The DNA here is from genome assembly GCA_913055885.1 of uncultured Rhodospirillales bacterium. Classification (GTDB taxonomy): domain Bacteria; phylum Pseudomonadota; class Alphaproteobacteria; order Rhodospirillales; family CAJXLG01; genus CAJXLG01. Next base: position 153 of record CAJXLG010000231.1, on the reverse strand, counting down.
GCCGATGCCGCGCGCGCGGGCGAGGAACAGCCCGTGGTGTGCCATCGCGTCGCCACGGCGGGTCGGCTGGGCGTGGCCCCCTTCGCCCTGGCGATACCGGTGGCCCTGGGCATCGGCGTTGTCATCGCCTTCCTGCGCCGCCGCGGCAACCTC
>CAJXLG010000230.1 GCA_913055885.1 uncultured Rhodospirillales bacterium | reverse complement strand
CAGGATCAGGTAGCGCTTATGGCCCCGCCTGTCGGCGCACGTCGGCTGCCCACGTTCGGCGACGACCAGGCTTTCCAGCGTCGCCGACGCCTCCAGGGTCAGGGGCACGCGCGTGTAGGGCCAGGCCGGGCCGTCCGCGCGCGCTGGCAGCAGGGCACCCAGGTAGCGGGCCCGGGCCGGGCGCCCGTGAAGCTGGGCAAGGCCGAGGTCGATGTCCGGCCGGTGCTGCGCCAGAAACGGCGGTATCCGGGCCGTGCGGCAAAGCTTCAACGGCGGCCTCCCTCGCTGCATGCCGCATTCTAAGCACGGCGGACGTACAAGGGCCAAGTCACGAATAAGGCGATTGACGCCGTGGCGGCGTCACACTCGCGTCGCGCCAACACGAAAACCTCAAAAAATCGTGCGGCAACCACTCGCCAACGCCACGACGGCGTTTGTTCGCTTTTTTCATGCTTGTCGCGGGCGCGCGGCGCCTGTCAAATAGAGCATTGTTTCCTGCCTTGGAGGCTTTCGAGCGATGACGGGCGACCCTTGGGTCCGGCCGCCGCATGGGGTGGCGCTGGTGTTCATGCTGGCCTGCGCGGTCGCGCTGGCCGGCGCCGGCCTGCCGGCCGAGGCCCTGGCGGTCACGGGGCAGTACGCCGACGATCCCTTCGCCCCCATCGCCTCCAAGGGCCAGGAAGGCATCAACAAGTTCCTGCCCGTGCTCCAGGTGGCCGGCGTCATCGGCTGTATCGCGGTGGTGGCGGTGGCCATCTTCACCAAAAAGTTCCCCATCGCCTGGCTGGGCTACATCTTCGTGGGGTTCCTTATCGTGGCGCTATCGCCGTCCCTGATCCAGTGGATCTCCAGCGTGGGCCAGGGCTGAGGGCAGGGCCATGAGCGTCGGCCCGCGCGACCACACCCCCGTCATCCCCGCGGTCCACTACCCGGGACATTTCTTCTATGTGCCGCTGGAGCTATGGGGGCTCGCCACGGCCGGCGCCCTCACCGCCACCCTGTTCTTCGGCATCGCCACCGGCACCGGGATGCAGGTGTTCATCTTCCTGCCCACCTGGGCCGCCCTGCTCGTCGCCTTCGGCATCGCCTATCGCCGCGACCGCCACGTTGTGGCGCTGTGGCGCATCCGTTTCGTGCGCGGCCATCCCCATCCGGCGCGCGTGCGGCCGGAAGGAGCGTTCTGGCGGCGGCGCGGGCACCAGAGGTACGTCTGACATGGACGCCGGCACCTACGCCACGTTGACGGACGCCATCCGGACCGGGCCGGGGACGGTCTGGCTGGCGCTGGCGTGGCTGGCGATCGCGGCGGGGACGACGGCGCTCGGCCTGTTCGCCGTGCCCGGGCTCAACCGCGTGGTCCTCGGCCGCAAGCGCGAGGAGCGCCTCATCACCCACCTGCCCCTCCACGAGGTGCTCCGGGACGGCCAGACCCTGCGCGCCAAGGACGGCAGCCTGGTGGCGGTCCTGGCCCTCGCCGGCGCGCCCGGGGGCGGGGTGTCCCATGACGAGCGCAAGCACCGCTTCGGCCGCCGCGAGGCCTGGGTCGCGGCGCTGGGCAACATTCCCGTCACGGCGCGGCTGATTTCGCGGCGGCGGCTGGTATCCCTCGCTTTTGACGGGGAAACGGGCGATCCCGTGCGCGATGCCGTGCTGCGGCGTTGGCAACGCGGCTTTCAGCGCAGCTTCGAGACGGACCACCTGCTGGTCCTCACCGTCTCCGGGGCGCGGGAAGCCGCCCGCGAGACCCTGGAACAGGCGGTGGATACCACCCGCACCCAGCTCGCCAGCCTCAAGCCCCGCCGGCTGCACCATCCGCGCTCGGGCGAAAGCGATCTCCTGGAGATCTTCGCCTGGCTCATCAATCCGGCCCAGGACCTGCCGCCGCAGGGCGGCATCCGGTCGGGCCTGGACGGCTATCTGTACGGCGGGCCGGTGGACTTCGATCCGGCGAGCGGGCTCATCGAGTGGACGGCCGGCGGCGGCGAGATGAAATACGGCTTCCTGGTGGTGGTGCCCGAATGGGGGCCCACCGTTTCCGAGGACCTCATGGAAGCCCTCATCGGCATCCAGGCGGAGATGGCCATCCTGCAAAGCTTCCGCGTCATGGGCCCCGCCGAGGGCGAACTCAAGGTGGCCGAACGCACCGACCGCCAGTATTCCGCCCGGCTGTCGCGCGACCTCATGGACCAGATCGAAAGCGCCCGGGAGCTGGTCGCCCAGACGGCGACGGATCGGCAATCGGTGTGCCCGCACGAGCTGCACGTGCGCGTCCTCGGCGAGACGCCCGAGGAAGCGCTGGAAGCGGCCCACACCGTGCGCGAGCGCCTCATGGACATCAACCGGGCCCGCCCGCTCATCGAGACCACCTTCGTCCAGCACTACTACTTCGGCGCTCTGCCTACTTTCGATGTCCGCGCCCGTGAGACCTGGCCCTTCTCGCGCCACGTCGCGGAAATGACCCACTGCCCGGCCGAGCCGCGCGGCCTGGCGCGCACCAACTGGGGCGACGGGCCGCTGTTGCCGCTGCCCACGGACACGGGCTCGCCCTACGCGCTGCAACTCCACCAGGACGACGGCCCCGAGGCCCTGGCGCACACGGTGGTCGTGGGCCCGTCGGGGGGCGGCAAGTCCGTCCTTCTCGAACTGTTGATGACGGGCGCCAGCCGCTTCCCCGACCTGCGGGCCGTCGCCTTCGACAGCGGGCAGGGAATGTTGACCTGGTCCCTGTTCGCCGGCGCCCGCTATATCGCCATGTTGTCGGGCATCGCGGGCCAGCTGGTGGGCACCCCGCAGCCGCTCCAGTACGCCCGCACGCCGGAAAACCTGGAACACATGCGCGTCTTCCTGCGCATGCTCATCGGCCAGCTGGACTGGGTGGCGGAGGCGGACATCGCCGACCAGGTGAGCGACGCCCTGGACCAGTTGGGCCAGCTGGACCGCCATAACCGCACCCTCGACGCCATCTTCGAGACGGCCTTCGCCGGCGACATAAAGGCCGCCATGCGGACCTGGGTGGACCGCAACCAGTACGGCAGCGTCTTCAACGCCGCCGACGACCAGGTTCCGTTGTCCGACGCCGACCGGCTCATGGTGTTCGACATGACCCAGGTGCTCAACAAGCCGCGCCTGGCCGGGCCGGTGGGCCTCGACATCATGCACCGCATCGACAGCTTGGTGAACGCCCACGGCTGTCCGCTGCTGCTGGTGGTGGACGAGGCCCATTACTACATGATGGACCCCTGGTTCCGGCAAAAGCTCATCGACCGCACCCAGCGCGACCGCAAGAAGCGCATCGCCATCGTCCTGGTGCTCCAGCGGCCCAATTCCCTGGAGGAGATCGCCCCCGGACTCACCCAGGCCGTCAAGGGCAACACGGCGAGCTGGCTCTTCCTGCCCAACCCCGGCATCGACATTGCCGCCTACGACCTGTGGGAGCTGACGGATCGCGAGCGCCTGTTCGTCCAGGGGAAGCTGCCCCAGGCCAACCACATGGTGCGGCCCGTTCTGCACAAGGTGCCGTGGCGTGGCGAAAGCGCCTTCCTGGAAACGGACTATTCGGCGCTTGGCGAGCTGCGCCACATCTTCCGGTCCGGCGCGGACTCGTGGCGCCTGGCGACGGACCTGGTGACGAACCTGGGCGACCGGCACAAGGCGCTGGACATGTTTCTCGAAGAAATGGGCAGGAGGGGCGGATGACGCGACGCGGCCCGCGCAGTGGGCTCCGGGGATGGGTGCTGGGCCTGGCGCTGCTGGTGGCGGCTCCGGGCGCGGCCCGGGCCTGTTACTGCACCCCCGTGGTCTACGATCCCTCCAACCACGCCGTGAACATGGAGGACCTGGCCCGCCAGGTGCTGCAAAGCGACATGCTCATGCAGATGGTGGGCCTGGACAACATGACCCTCGACGCCCTGGGGCGGCCCGGCGGCCTCTCCGTCGCCGGCCTGGAAAGCCGGGCCCTGCGGGCCACGCGCGCCTTCGCCGTGGACGGGCTATCGGGCGATTTCCAGGAGGACGGCTGTCGCATGACGCGGGCCTTGATCGGGCAGTCCCTGGGCCTCGCCGGCAACTACGGCCTGGCCACCCGGGCCGACGGCCTGGAGCGCCGGGCCGCTGACGCCACGGCCGACACGGCGGGCACCGTCGCCGGGACCTTCGTCCTCGGCGCCGGTGCGAGCCTGACGCTGGCCGGCCTGGCCGGTCGCTCGCGCGGTCTCGTGGTCCTGATCGGGGTGGCCGTCGCAGGACTCCTCCTCGCTGGCGTCGACCTCCTGGCGTTCACGCCCTACGCTGCGTTCCTCGATCCGACCCCCGGCGCGGCCGCGGTGGGCTTCGCGCCGGCCATCGCGCTCGCCGTCCTGGCG
>CAJXLG010000229.1 GCA_913055885.1 uncultured Rhodospirillales bacterium | reverse complement strand
GGGCCTTCTCGATCTCGTCGAGCAGCACCACCGTGTGGGGATTCTGGTCCACGGCGTCCGTCAGCAGGCCGCCCTGCTCGAAGCCCACGTAGCCCGGCGGGGCGCCGATGAGCCGCGACACGGAATGGCGCTCCATGTATTCCGACATGTCGAAGCGTTGAAGCTCCACCCCCATGTTGTGGGCGAGCTGGCGCGCCACCTCCGTCTTGCCCACGCCCGTGGGGCCCGTGAAGAGATAGCCACCGATGGGCTTGTTATGCTCGCGCAGGCCGGCCCGGCTCATCTTCACGGCGGTGGCGAGCTGGTCGATGGCGTCGTCCTGCCCGAAGACCATGGTCTTCAGGTTGCGCTCCAGGTTCTTGAGGGTCTCGCGGTCGTCCGTGGAGACCGTCTTGGGCGGGATGCGGGCGATTTTCGCCACCACCGCCTCCACGTCCTTCACCGTGATGGTCTTCCGCCGGCGGCTCTCCGGCACCAGCATCCGCGAGGCGCCCACCTCGTCGATGATGTCGATGGCCTTGTCCGGCAGCTTCCGGTCGTGGATGTAGCGCGCCGAAAGCTCCACCGCCGCCCGAAGGGCGTCGTTGGTGTAACGGATGTGGTGGTGCTTTTCGTAATAGGGCTTGAGGCCGCCCAGGATCTTCACCGCGTCTTCTTCCGCCGGTTCCGGCACGTCGATCTTCTGGAAGCGCCGCACCAGGGCCCGGTCCTTCTCGAAGTAGTTGCGGAACTCCTTGTAGGTGGTGGAGCCGATGCAGCGCAGCGTGCCCGCCGCGAGGGCCGGCTTCAGCAGGTTCGAGGCGTCCATGGAGCCGCCCGAGGTGGCACCGGCGCCGATGACGGTGTGAATCTCGTCGATGAACAGCACCGCGCCCGGCCGGGCCTCCAGCTCGGCGATCACCGCCTTGAGGCGCTCCTCGAAGTCGCCCCGGTAGCGGGTGCCCGCCAGGAGCATGCCCATGTCCAGGAGGAAGATGGTGTCGTTCTTGAGCACCTCGGGCACCTGGCCGTGGACGATGCGCCGCGCCAGCCCCTCGGCCAGCGCCGTCTTGCCTACGCCGGCATCGCCCACGAACAGCGGGTTGTTCTTGGTGCGCCGGCAGAGCACCTGGATGGTGCGGTCGATCTCCTGATCGCGGCCGATGAGGGGGTCGATGCGGCCCTCCTCGGCCTTTTCGTTCAGGTTGATGCAGTACTGCTTGAGGGCTTCCTCGCCGCTGGACTTCTTCTCGTCCTCTTCCTCGCCGGCGGGGGCCGGCTCCTCGTCGGCGCCGCGCACCGTGCGCCGCTGGCCGTGGCCCTGGGCCTTGGCGATGCCGTGGGCGATGTAGTTCACGGCGTCCAGGCGCGACATGTCCTGGAGCTGCAGGAAGTAGACGGCGTGCGATTCGCGCTCCGAGAACAGCGCCACCAGAACGTTGGCGCCCGTGACCTCCTCGCGGCCCGAGGACTGCACGTGGATCGCCGCCCGCTGGATCACCCGCTGGAAGGTGAGGGTGGGCTTGGGCTCGGCGGCGGGGGTGGTGGCCAGCCACGTGGCCTCGCGGTCGAGGAAATCACCGATGTCCTGGCGCAGGCGCTCCAGGTCGACGTTGCACGCCTTCAGCACCGCCCCCGCGTCATGGTCCTCCGTGAGGGAGAGCAGGAGGTGCTCCAGGGTGGCGTATTCGTGGCGCCGTTCCGACGCCAGGTCGAGCGCCCGGTGCAGGCTTTTTTCCAGATTGCGCGACAACATGGGTCCTACCCCCGCGGGCTTGTCTTTCTTGGGTCTACGCCGCGCCGCCGGCCGGCGCCGGCGGGTGCACACACCGCGATCATTCCTTCTCGATGGTGCATTGCAGCGGGTGCTGGTGTTCGCGGGCCAGGTCCATGACCTGGTTCACCTTGGTCTCGGCGACCTCGTACGTGAACACCCCACAGACGCCCACGCCCTTGTGGTGTACGTGGAGCATGATGCGGGTCGCCTCCTCGCGGCTCTTGTTGAAGAACTGCTCCAGACAGTACACCACGAACTCCATCGGGGTGTAATCGTCGTTAAGCATCAGGACCTTGTACATGGCCGGCCGGCGCGTTTTCGGCCGGCTCTTGGCCACGACCCCGGTCTCGTCGTCCGGCCTGTCCTCGTCACTCATGGCGTGTAAGGTCCTCGTGTGCGATGCCCGTGAACCTCTACCCGAAAGATATGGGCGCGCTTCGGCGCGGTGAAACCCCTTGACGGCGACGGAGGAGACGGGCCCGGTCGCGAGCGGCCGCGTCCCCGTGCCGCGCGTGGGCAACGATTATAAGGCAGGACCCCCGCACACGAAAAGCCCGGCGATGGGACCGCCGGGCCTTCCGTGGTTTCCGGCCGGGCGCCGGGCCGTCTTACTGCGCCATGGGCTTCATGACCCGTTCCATGATCTGGTTGGCGCGGGAGGAGATGGGCTCCAGGCTGTCCTCCGAGACCTTCATGGCCATCTCGGAGACCTTGCCGCTCTCCGTCACCCAGCGGTCGAAGCCGTTCTTGACCAGGCCCGTCTGCACGTCCATCACCTCGCGGAAGGATTTGCAGCCCATGAGGGCCTTGGTGGCGTTGACGCTCTCCTCCATGCCCGCCTGCTGCAGGCCGGCGAAGGCGCGCCCCATCTCCTGCATGCCGCGCGCCATGACGGTGCCCGACTGCACGAAGGCGTCCACCGTGGCGCGCTGGAAGGCCACCATGTCCTCCATGTTGCGGAACACGCTGTTGCCCGCGTTGTGCGCGGCGTCCATCTGCTCCTTGGAGACCGCCACCACCTTCTCGTGGGCCCGGGTCGCCATTTCCGTGCCCGTGCGGTAGGCGCTCTCCATGGTTTCCTTGGAGGCGGTCACGGCCTCCTCGACGGCGCGGGTGCCCGCCTCGGCGGTCTGCGTGGCCCCCGCCTCGGCCTGCTCGCGGGCCTCTTCACCCGTGTTGGCGCCGCGGGTGTTGCCCTGCTGGCCGCCCTGGGCGTTCTGCGTGCCCTGGGTGCCGGATTTCTTCTGCGTCGTCATGGCTGCTGCCTCCTGGTCTCCGCTGAACCGCCCGGCCGTGTGGGTCGTCCGGCGTCGTCGCGCGATTCGTATGCTGCGTTGCGTTATGGCCGAATATGGCGGCACAGTGCGGGCGAGTCAAGGCTTTTATGTTGCGCTGCACAAAAAGCGGGCGGGGCCCTGTCCAGGGGCTTTTAACCGGCCGGCAACCCGCGACCCGTCATGATTCGCGCGAATCCGGGCCTGGACAGCGGGCCGGGGGTGCCGTAGCCTGAACGAAGCGAGCAGGGTGTGGGAACGGCCGCCGGCCGGGGCCAGCCGGCCCGGGCGGATGGCCCGTCCGGCCGAACAACGGAGACAGGGGGAGTTGAAGGTGGGTCCCGCCATCACTGTCCGTTCGCGGGCCTGGCCGGCGCTGCTGTGTGCCGCCGTCGCCGTGCTCGTCGCCGTGGCGCAGCCGGCCAGGGCCGGACGGTACGCTTCCATCGTGGTGAACGCGGAAACGGGGCGCATCCTCCAGCAGGAGCATGCCAATGCCCGTCGTTATCCCGCCTCGCTCACCAAGATGATGACCCTCTACATGGCCTTCGAGGCGCTCAGGGAAGGGCATCTGGACCTGGACACGCCGCTTCGGGTGTCGCGGCGCGCCGCCGGGCAGCCCGCCATGAAGCTGGGCCTGGAATACGGCGAGACCATAACCGTCAAGAACGCCATCCTGGGCATGATCACCAAGTCGGCGAACGACGCCGCCACGGTGGTCGCCGAGGCCCTGGGCGGTACGGAGGTGGCCTTCGCCCGCATGATGACGCGCAAGGCCCGCGAACTGGGCATGATCAACACCACTTTCCGCAACGCCTCGGGCCTGCCCAATCGCGGCCAGCTTTCCACCGCCGCCGACATGGCCACCCTGGGCATCGCCCTCATGCGCGACTTCCCGCGCTACTACGACTATTTCGACCGCCGCGATTTCCGCTTCGAGGGCGAGACCCACGAAAACCACAACCAGCTCCTGGACAAGTACAAGGGCACCGACGGCATCAAGACCGGCTATATCCGGGCCTCGGGCTTCAACCTGGTGGCCTCCGTGGAGCGCGAGGGCCACCATCTCGTCGGCGTGGTGTTCGGCGGGCGCACACCGGGGTCGCGCGATGCCCACATGACGAAACTCCTGGATCAGGGGTTCCGCCGCCTGCGGACCACGGAGGTGGTGGCCCTGCCGCGCCCCAGGCATCATCCGCGCCGGGGTGGCCCGCAGGGCATGGCTGTCGCCGCGCGCGATGGCGCGCCCGCCGCCGGCGCCGGCATGGCGCCCGACGGCATGGTGGCCATGGGGGACGCCGCGCTGCCGGAGTCGGCGGACGACTCGACGGACGACGGGGCGGGGCCGCCCAGGCCCGACGCCAAGCCCTTCCTGAT
>CAJXLG010000228.1 GCA_913055885.1 uncultured Rhodospirillales bacterium | reverse complement strand
GGGACCGCCCGCCGACGGCCCCGACGACACGCAAGGCGGAACCGCTGCTTCAGCCCAGGCGCGGCGCCCTGGTGCATTTCGCCGTGAGCCAGAACGACGTCTGGATGACCACGCAGCTTGAGGGCGAGGCCACGACGTTCCTCCCGTTCAACAAGGGCACGCCCGACGGCGGCGCCGGCAACCCGCCCAACCCGGACGGTCATGCCACGGCCTACCTGTGGGAAGCGGTGCTGGTACCGGAAAACTGGCTGCGCATCCTCGGGCGTTATGTGCATATCGAGCGGCAGGACAAGCAGGACAGGCGCGGGCGCTGGTACACCAAGGAAACCCTCATCTTCCCGCGCTACCACCAGTGGGATGCCGTGCGGCGGCTCATCACGACAACCCTGGCGGAGGGGCCGGGGCACCCGTACCTGATCCAGCACAGCGCCGGGTCCGGCAAGTCCAACACCATCGCCTGGACAGCCCACCAGCTCGCCCAGCTTTATACCGACGACGGCGGCAGGATGTTCCGCTCCGTGGTGGTGGTCACGGACCGCACGGTGCTGGATTCCCAGATGCAGGACACCATCCGGCAGGTGGATCATGCTTCCGGCGTGGTGGAGCATATAAGCCGGGAGGAGGGGGCCGGCAGCAAATCCCAGCAACTGGCCGCGGCCCTGGAACGCGGCACGCGCATCATCGTCGTCACGGTGCAGACCTTCCCGGCTTTGCTCGATCTGATCAACGAGCGTCCCGAGTTCGCGGGCTCCAGTTTCGCCGTGCTGGCCGACGAGGCGCACAGCTCCCAGACCGGATCGACCACACAGCAACTGCACAAGACCCTTGATGGCTCCGGGTTTTCCGGCGACACGGAGGTTACCGGCGAAGACATCCTGGACGCCACCGTGGCCGCGCGCGGACCGTCGGAGCGGATCAGCTACTACGCCTTTACCGCCACCCCGAAAGGCAAGACCATTCAGATTTTCGGCCGGCCGCCCGACCCGTCGCGGCCGATGGACGATGACAACCGGCCCGAGCCCTTCCACGTCTATTCCATGCGTCAGGCCATCGAGGAAGGCTTCATCCTCGACGTGCTGCAAAACTACGTTACCTACGCCGTAGCCCTCCGCCTGGCCCATCACGGGTCGGAACAGGAGGTGGACGCGCGCAAGGCCTCCGGCCAGATCGCCAAATGGATCAAACTGCACCCCCACAACATCAATCAGAAGGTCCAGATCATCGTGGAGCACTTTCGCGATCACGTGGGCCACCTGCTGGACGGGGAGGCCAAGGCGATGGTGGTCACGGGCTCGCGCCGGGAAGCGGTGCGCTACAAGCTGGCGCTGGATGACTACATCCGCGAGCAGGGCTACGGGGACGTTCGGCCGCTGGTGGCGTTTTCCGGGGAGGTCGAGGCCGACGCCATCATCCCGGAAGCCGTGACGGAAACCAGCCAGCGCCTGAATCCCGCCTTGCGGGGGCGCGACATGCGGGAGGCGTTCGACACCGACGACTACAACGTCATGGTCGTCGCCAACAAGTTCCAGACGGGCTTCGATCAGCCCAAACTGTGTGCCATGTATGTGGACCGGCAGCTCAAGGATGTGGACTGCGTCCAGACCTTGTCCCGCCTGAACCGGCCCTATCCCGGCAAGCGGACCTTCATTCTGGATTTCGTCAACGACCCGGAGGATGTTCAGGCGGCGTTTGAGCCGTTCTACAAAACAACCGAGCTGTCCGGGGTTTCCGACCCCAACCAGATCTACGAAATCCAGGCCAAGCTTGATGAAGCGGGCATCTACCGGTGGGAGGAAGTGCGCGCCTTCGCCGAAGCGTTCTTCGACCCGAATGCCCGACAGAACCAGCTTACCAAGCATTGCCAGCCCGCCGTGGAGCGTTTCCGGGCCCGTTACCGCGAGGCGCTCGAAGCCCTGCAACAATGGTCGGACGCGTTGGCCCAGGCCAAGCGGGCCGGCTCCCGGACCGAGGTGAACCGGATCGAGCACGAGCGGAAGCACGTCGGCGAGGACAAGAACCGCCTGGAGCGGTTTCGCCGGAATCTCGGCAGTTTCGTCCGGTTCTACGAGTTCATGTCCCAGATCGTGCCCTACGAGGACCGGGAGCTTGAGCAGCTTGCCGTGTTCGCGCGCCATCTCCAACCGCTTCTGAGCGATGCGCGGATCAATGACGGCGAGATCGACCTGAGCGACCTTGAGCTGACCCACTACCGCATTTCCAAACAGCGGGAGCACCGCATCCGCCTGGGCGAAGACGACGAAGACGCCGCCGTGAAACCGCCCGGCCCCGGCGAGGGAGAGCCCCGCGACCCCGAAAAAGAAGAGCTGTCCGAGATCATCCAGCGACTCAATGAACTGTTCGGGGGCGATACCACGGATCAGGACAAGGTGAACTGGTTCAATACCGTCGAGGACAAGATCAAGGAAAACGTGGCCGTCATGGAACAGGTACGGGCCAATCCCCCTGAAAAAGTGATTCATGGAGATTTAAAGGACGCCGTAACGGATGCCGTTCTCGACAGCATGAACGGGCACAACGAATTGGCTCAACATGTCCTTGAGGACGAACAAAAGCTCCACGAGCTTGTGCGCCTTCTGCTGGGCCGCCTGCTCAAGGGCGACGATCGCACGTCCGTTTCCGGTTCCCGGGACCTGGTTTAGCCGGCATCCGGTGTCCGCCGGCCCTTTACCAACGCCAACAGCCTTGCTCGCGGCCGCCGCCGGGGCCATCCTTGGGGAACCATGACGGGATCCGGGAGAAGCATCACGCGGCGCCTGCATCGCATCGTCGTTACCGCCGTCGGCGCGGCGGTGCTGGCGGCGTGCGTCGCCGACGCCCCGGAGTCGGCCGGCGGCCCCCTGCCCGATTCCGCCGCGCCGGGCTTTCCCGTGCAGGAGGCCCGCAACCTCTTCGGTTACGGCTTCCGCAGCATCGATGAACGCTACATCCGCTCCGTGCGCGTGGCCGACGTGGCCGTGGCGGGCCTGCGCGGACTGGGCAGCCTGGACCCCAAGCTGGTGGTGGACCGCCGCGACGGGCACCTGCGCCTGACCACGCCCGAGGGCGTGGCCGGCCGCCGACGACGCCGGTGCCTGGGCCCGGACGGTGGTGCGCACGGTGCGGGCGGCGCGCGCGGCGTCCGGGCGCGTCCGCAAGGCGCCGCCCGGGCGGGTCTACCGGGCCGTTTTCGATGCCGCCCTCGCCCGCCTGGACATCTATTCGCGCTACGCCGGGCCCGACGAGGCGCGCGGCCGCCGCGACCGGCGCAACGGCTTCGGGGGCCTGGGCATCCGCTATCGCGTGGTGGACCGGGGCGCCGAGGTGGTGGCGGTCTTTCCCGATTCCCCCGCCGCCCGGGCCGGCCTCGCCGTCACCGACCGCATCGTGCGGGTGAACGGCGAGGCGCTCGCCGGCATGACCGCCGCCGCCGTCGCCGACCGCCTGCGCGGCGCCCCCGGCAGCCGGCTGTCCCTGGCCGTGGACCGCATCGAGCGCGACGCCCTCCTGACGCTTTCCCTGCGCCGCGCCGTGGTGGTGCCGCCCACGGTCAACGCACGCCTGGACGGCCGCCTCGCCGTGCTCGACGTGGAAGGCTTCAATCGCGAGACGGTGCCCGCCCTGCGCCGGGCGGTGAAGCGCCTCGACCGCCGCGCGGACGGCGGCCTGCGCGGGGTCGTCCTGGACCTGCGGGGCAACCCCGGCGGCCTGCTGGATCAGGCCGTGGCCATGGCCGACACCTTCCTCAAGGGCGGCCGCATCGTCGCCACCCACGGCCGCCACCCGCGCAGCCACCAGACCCACGACGCCGGCGGCACCGACGCGGCGGACGGGGCCCCCATGGTGGTGCTGGTGGACGGCCGCTCCGCCTCCGCCGCCGAGATCGTCAGCGCCGCCCTGCAGGACCGGCGCCGCGCCGTCGTGGTGGGCAGCGCCACCTACGGCAAGGGCACCGTGCAGACGGTCATCCGGCTGCCCAACGACGGCGAGATCACCCTCACCTGGTCGCGCTTCCACGCCCCCAGCGGCTATCCCCTGGAAAAGCTGGGCGTGCTGCCCAGCGTGTGCACCAGCCGCGTGGACGGCGGCCTGGCCGACAAGGCCGCCGCGGTGGACCGGGCCATCCGCGAGCGCCTGCTCACCCCCGCCGACCGCCACCGCGAATGGGCCGCCCTCGGCGTGAACGACCACACCGACCGGCGGCGGCTGCGCCGCCGGGGCCCGCCCCAACGACGACTGCTTCGTAGTGTTCGTAGTCGTCTGTCATCGTGGTATCCTTTGTGCTCTCGTTGTGGTCACTACCCTGTACGCTCTCGTCGCGGTCGCTGGTCGTACGCTCATCAGTCGTCACTCGCCTCGGCGAGCATCTCTCCGAACTCTCCGTGCTCCAGTGCCTCGACGAGCGTCGGAATCACCTCGAAGAGG
>CAJXLG010000227.1 GCA_913055885.1 uncultured Rhodospirillales bacterium | reverse complement strand
AACAACCGTTCTGCAACGCCGGGGATTGCCGTGAACGCCGCTGTTCCCCAGATCCCGGGCCTCGTCGAGGATCGCGTGGCCGAAATCACGCTGCCTTGTCATCGGGCATCGGTCCCGGCCAAACGGTCAGTACGAAATAGGGCGTCAGAACGTCCTCGTCATATCCGGCCCGGGCGGCGGCATCCAGGGCCGCCCGGTAGACCAGGTCCCGACGGCGGCGGCGCTCCGCCCGGTCGAGTTGAACCCGGATGTCCATACTCAGGGTGGGCACCGCGTCTTCATCGCCCCCAAGCTCAAAAGCGGATTCCACTATGTTCTCTGCAAAATGTACCTCCAACTGCTTTCCAAACGCCTCGAAAGCGGCACGGAATCCTGGATGATTCAGGCAATGCTCTTTCAGCGCACCCGGCAGATTCCCCTGGCCTTCAAGGATCCGGTCCAACAGCCCGAGGTCGCCGCTGAGCACGGCGGCAAGCCAAATGGCCCCTGTCTCGCGGGGCGTCGTCAGGACGCCCAGCTCAACCAGATGCCATGCAAGGCGCCGGGCCTCGTGTACCCGGCCCAGATGGGCCAAAGCGGTAAAAACGTTGAATGTTGATGAGTCCAGCGCGGGCTCCAGGCGATGGTAGGCCGCCAAAGCATCGGCAACGGCCTCATCGCGCTCGCCCATGTAGCCGCGAACGGCTGCGCGCGCGATCAGGTCGTCCAGGCCACTACTCTCCCTCGAAACCCGACCCAGCTGGAAGAACAGGCCCCGCAGGGTTTCCGTGTCCCAGGGCGAGAGGTCCGGAAGGCGTTTAAAGATTTCCTCGGCCTTCCTGGCCGGCGCCGGCTCGGGCATCAGGATTCTCCATGCAGCCTGTGGATTTCCAGGGTGCCGTTATCGGTACCTCAAGACAAGTCCGGTGCGGCCCTGCCCCACCGCCCGGCGATGGCCCGCGCCAGGGCTTCCGGCGCATCCTCCGGCGTGAAGTGCCCCGCCCCCGCCAGGATCACGGTTTCGTGGCGCGGCAGCAGCCCTTCCAGGCGCCGGCGCTCGGACGCCCGGAAGGCCGGGTCGCGGTCACCCCAGGCGACGAGGGCCGGCCGGTCGGCGATGCGGTGCAGGCCCGCCTCGGCTTCCTGAAGGAAAGCCGTCGCCCCGGTGGTGGCGCGCGCCAGCCGCCATTGCACCGCCCGGTCCGCCGGGTCGCGGAAGGGGGCGTGACAGGCGCGCATCACCCGCTTCGAGGGGCCGCGCCGCCGCATCCCCAGGCGCAGCCCCAGGGCAACGAAGCCGTCGCATCGCCGGATCAGGCCCCGCCCGGGCGGGCCGCCCATGAGGCGGGCGAAAAGGGCGAAACGCGGCTGCCCGGCCAGGGGCCAGGCCCAGCCGTTGGTGGCGACGAGCCCGGCCACCCGGTCGGGCCGCCGGCCGGCAACGACGGCCGCCGTCGCCAGCCCCCAGTCATGGCCCACCAGGATCACCGGCCCCGTATGGCGCCCGTCCAGGAGGTCCGTCACGGCGTCGGCCAGGACCGCCGGCAGCGCGGCCCCGGCGGCCAGGGGCGAGCGCCCGAAGCCGGGCAGGTCCGGCACCAGACAGCGGAACCGGGAGCAAAGGCGGGCCACCACGCCGCGCCACAGGAAACCGTGCGTGGGATTGCCGTGCAGGAACAGCAGCGCGGGCGCGTCCGACGGCCCCACGTCCCGGCACCACAGCCGGTAGCCGGCGGGCGTGGTAACGAAGCCGCCCCCCGGCGGCATCAGGCCGCTTCGCCGGCGTCCGCGCCTTCCTCGCGCGCCAGGGCCTCCAGGAAGGCATCGACCACCGTGGGGTCGAAGTGGCTGCCGGCGGAACGCTTGATCTCCGCCACGGCGTCCTCGTGCGACCAGGGCTCCTTGTACGGCCGCCGGCTGGTGAGGGCGTCGAAAACGTCCACCACGGCGACGATGCGCCCGGCCACGGGGATGGACTCGCCGGCCAGGCCCTCGGGATAGCCGTTGCCGTCGTACTTCTCGTGGTGTGTGGCGGCGATGACGGCCCCCATGTCCAGATAGTTGCCGGGGTCGAGGCCGCGCGCCGCCTGGGCCAGGATGTCGGCGCCCTGCTGGGCGTGGGTCTTCATGATCTGCCATTCCTCCGGGTCGAGGCGGCCGGGTTTCTGAAGGACAGCGTCGGGCACGGCCACCTTGCCGATGTCGTGCAGGATGGCGGCGAGGCCGATCTGGCCGACGAAGGCGTCGTCCACGGTCATGGCGAAGTTGCCGCGCTCCTTGAGCACCTGGGCCGTGCTGATGGCGCGGCGCTCCACGCGGCGCACGTGGTCGCCCGTGTCCTCGTCCTTGAACTCGGCCAGGCTGGCGAGGGCGATGACCGTTGCCTCGTGCGCCCGGCACAGGTCCTCGTAGAGGTGGAGGTTGTCGAAGCCCACGGCGATCTTGGAGCAGAAAACCTCCACGAGCTGCTGGTCCTGCTCGGAAAGGGTGCGCTGGGTGGGCAGGTAGAGCCCCACGGCGCGGTCGCTGGGCGGGCGGATGACGATGTACAGGCCGTCCTCCGTATAGATATTCCGGCCGCTGGCCAGGGCCTCCATGAGGGTGCGGCGCAGGGTGTCGGGAACGGCATCGTTGAGGGGCCGGTCGATGGCGTTCTCATAGTCGCCCGCCCCGGCGAGGACCACCGGCTCGTCCACCAGGTCGGCCGTCTGCTGCACGCACAACAGGCCGTCGTGGGGCACGCTCAGGAGTCCGGCGATCTGGGTGAGCGCCCCGGAGGCGAAAAGCTTCATGGAGCGCACCTGGAAAAGCGACGCCGAGGCGTCGATGATCTTGGAGAGGCCGCGCCGGTTGGCCTCGATGGTGTCGATGTAGCTGTAGGCGCGGATGGCCGTGGCGGCGGCCGTGTAGAGCTTTTCCGAGGTAAGCTCCGTCTTCGCCTTGTAGTCGTTGATCTCGTAGGCGTCGATAACCTCGCGCTCGGGCGCCTGGCCGGGCTGGCCGGTGCGCAGGATGATCTGCACCCGGTGGTTCCCCAGGGTGTCGCGCACATAGCGCACCACGTCCAGCCCCGCCTGGTCCGTCTCCATCACCACATCCAGGAGCACGGCGGCGATGTCCGGGTCGTCGGCCAGGATGCGCCGTGCTTCCTCGCCGCTGTGGGCGTTGACCAGCTCCAGGGGCCGCCCCTTGAAGCGCGCCTTGTTGAGCGCCAGCCGGGTAACGTTGTGCACCTCCGGGTCGTCATCCACGATGAGCACACGCCAGGGTGTCTCCCGGGGCTCGCCGGACCCCGTGGCATCGTCGCGCCCCACGGGCTGGTCCGGATCGGCGAACAGGAAATCCTCGCTCACGACGCCGTCCTCCCTTGACTGGCCTCGTCCGCCGGCAGGGTCCGGGGGAAGCGGATGACGAAGGCGGTGCCTTCGCCGCGCGTGTCGTCGAGCCACACGTTGCCGCCCAGGGTGCCGGTGACGGTGTTGTAGACGATGTTCAGCCCCAGGCCACTGCCCCCGGCCCCGCGCCGGGTGGTGAAGAAGGGGTCGAAGATCTGCTTGCGGTGTTCTTCCGGAATGCCGTGACCGTCGTCGGCAAAGACCAGCCGCACGTGGTCGTCGGCCTGCTCGTGCTCGAAGGTGATGCGGATGGTGCCCGCCTCGTCGTCGTCGAAGGCGTGGGTGATGGCGTTGGTCACCAGGTTGGTGAGGACCTGGGACAGCGCGCCGGGGTATGTATCCACGGCAAGGTCGTCGGGCCCTTCCACGTCCACGCTGTGGCGGGTGTTCTTGAAACGCGGCTTGAGGCTGGTGATGACTTCCTCGATGTAGGGCTTCAGGGTCACCGAGCGCCGGTCCCCGGAGGACTGGTCCACGGCCACCTGCTTGAAGCTCTGGATGAGTTCCGCGGCCCGGTTGCTGTTGGACAGCAGGAGCCCGGTGGCTTCCTGCGCGTCCTCCAGGTACTCGGCCATCATGGAGGCCGTCAGGGTGCGGTCGTCGAAAGCCTGCCGCAGCCGGTCCGTCTCCTTCTTGAGGTGCGAGGCGCTGGTCACGGTGTTGCCCACGGGCGTGTTGACCTCGTGGGCGATGCCGGCCACCAGGCTGCCCAGGGAGGCCAGCTTCTCCGACTGCACAAGGCTCTCCCGGGCGCGGCGGAGTTGTTCCTCCGCCTCCTTGCGCTCCGTGATGTCGCGGGAAGTGCCAAGCACGCCCAGGAACGCCCCTTCCTCGTCGTACAGGGGCGTGACGACACACTCCGTCCACACCACACCGCCGTCGCGGCAGGGCTGCTTCAGCTCGGCGCGCTCGCCGTTGGGGTCCAGTTCCGACGCCGGCCGTGTCAGGTGGCGTTCCACCAGGGCCTCCGCCGTGGGCAGGGAATCCGCGGTGAAGGCATCGGCCAGGATGCCGCCCTGGACCTCCTCCTGGGTATAGCCGCGCAGGTCCTT
>CAJXLG010000226.1 GCA_913055885.1 uncultured Rhodospirillales bacterium | reverse complement strand
TTTTGATAACAGTGCCCAAGAGACCCCCTACGCAAGCCTCTTGCCAGCCCGGGCTACGTGGTGGTCCGGGATTATGGCCGACTTCCCTTCTTGACGAAGCGGCCGCGGATCGCTAAACAAACGACCCTCCGGACCGCTGAAGCGCCAGATCGAAAAAGGGCTTTGCCATGGCACGCCGTTGCGACATCACCGGCCGCGCCGTTCAGGCCGGCAACAACGTCAGCCACGCCAACAACAAGACACGGCGCCGCTTCCTGCCCAACGTGCAGGAGACCTCGGTGCTGTCCGACACCCTCAACGAGATGGTGCGGCTGAAGGTCTCCACCCAGGGCCTGCGGACGCTGGAGCAGGCGGGTGGCCTCGATGCCTTCCTGATGAAGACGCCGGACCGCAAGCTCACCACAACGGCCCGCCGGGTGAAGCGCCGCATCCAGCGCGCCGCCCGCAAGCACGGCCACACCGAGGGCCCGGTGGCGGCCGGCGCCTGAGCGCGCCGCCCGACGCCCGTTCCCGCGAAGACGACAACGCCCCGGGTCCGCAAGGAGCCGGGGTGTTGTTTTCCGGTGCCCCGGTGTCGGCGGCGTCGGGACCTACTGCGCCGCCGCCGCGCCGTCGCCCGGGGCGGCGCGGCCGGCCACGAAGGGCGTTGCCGATTCGGCCGGCGCCAGGGCCTCGGCCGCCTGCCGGTTGACCCGGGCCAGCACGAAAATGCTCTGGTCGTCCAGATAACGCGGGTCGGTTTCCAGAATGCGGGCCACGGTCACGTGCCAGCCGGCAACGCGCTCGCGGTCGCCGCCCGGCCAGGGCGCCGCCGGCAGCACCGGCCGCTCCGCCGTCCACAGGTCGTGGCACGCGGCCAGGGCCTCCCGCAGGCGCGCGGGGGAGTTGGCCCGCTCCAGGTTGTCGGCTGCATCCAGCAGCCTGCGCGCCACCGTCTCCGGGTCATCGGCACTGGTATCCGCCATGACAAGCCTCCCTGTTTTGTTGTTAAGGAACCGTATCACGGTGTCCCCAGGGTAGGCCATGCCCGTTGCCGGGTTCATGATGACTCGATGAAAATCCGGTTTCACGGCGGCCCGACGCCGTCCCGGTCCAGATGGCGCAACAGGGCATCGAACCATTCGATGGTGCGCGCCAGGCCGTCGCGCAGCCGCACCGTGGGGGCCCAGTCCAGGGTCTCGCGGGCGCGGGTGATGTCGGGACAGCGGCGCACGGGGTCGTCGGCCGGCAGGGGGTGGTACTCGATGGGCGAACGGCTGCCCGTGAGGTCCACCACCGTCTCGGCCAGCTCGCGCACGGTGAACTCCCCGGGATTCCCCAGGTTCACGGGCCCGGACGCGTCCGGCGTTTCCATGAGCCGCACCAGCCCCGTCACCAGGTCGTCCACGTAGCAGAAGGAGCGCGTCTGCTCGCCGCTGCCGTAGAGGGTGATGGGGGCGTTGCGCAGCGCCTGGACGATGAAGTTGGAGACCACCCGTCCGTCATTGGGGTGCATGCGCGGGCCGTAGGTGTTGAAGATGCGCGCCACCTTCACGGCCATCCCGTGCTCGCGGCGGTAGTCGAAGCACAGGGTCTCGGCGCAGCGCTTGCCCTCGTCGTAACAGGCCCGCTCGCCGATGGGATTCACGTGGCCGCGATAGGTCTCCGGCTGGGGATGGACCTCGGGGTCGCCGTAGACCTCGCTGGTGGAGGCCTGGAGCACGGGCGCGCCCAGGCGCTTGCCCAGGCCCAGGATGTTGATGGCCCCGTGCACGCTGGTCTTGGTGGTCTGCACCGGGGCGTTCTGGTAGTGCACCGGCGACGCCGGGCAGGCGAGGTTGTAGATGGCGTCCACCTCCACATAGAGGGGGAAGGTGACGTCGTGGCGCATCACCTCGAAGCGCGGGTTGTCCATGAGGTGGGCCACATGACCCTTGTCCCCGGTATAGAAGTTGTCCACGCACAGGACGTCCTGTCCCGCCGCCACCAGGCGCTCGCACAGATGGGAGCCGAGGAAACCGGCGCCCCCCGTGACAAGCACCCGCGTCGGCCGGTAGGACCATATGGCCCGGTTTCCCATGATGCGTGTCTCCCGTCGCGTGTCGGTCGTTCCGTCGCGTTTAGCGCACGGCGGGCCGGGCAGGCAATGCTTTCCGCGACGGTCCCGCCGTCCGGCGGTGGTCGTCACGGATTGCGCCGCCCGGCCCTCCGGCATACTCTTCTCATAAAACGAAACGGATGCTAGGCACCCCGTATCGTGTAAGGGGGGCGCCAACGGCGCAAGGGAGCCCAGGTGAGCGACGACGAGATCCTGTTCGCCGACGACGAGCCGGACGATGCGGGCGCGGACGCGGCGCAGCGGCCGCCGTGGCGCGTGCTCGTCGTGGATGACGATCCCGAGATTCACCTCATCACCCGCACCATCCTGGACAAGGTGGTCTACGAGGGCCGGCCCATCGAGGTGCTCTCCGCCCATTCGGCGGCGGAGGCGGACGGGATGGTGCGCCGCACCGGCGACATCGCCCTCATCCTTCTCGACGTGGTGATGGAGACGGAGGACGCCGGCCTGCGCCTTGTCCATACCATCCGCGAGGAGATGGAGCGGCGCGCCGTGCGCATCATCCTGCGCACCGGCCAGCCCGGGGAGGCCCCCGAGCGCGAGGTCATCGCCGGCTACGACATCAACGACTACAAGGCGAAGACGGAGCTTACGGCCCAGAAGCTCTACACGGCCGTGGTGGCGGCCCTGCGCGCCTACAGCGACCTGGTCAGCCTGCAGGAGAGCCGCGCCGAGCTTGCCGGGCTCAACGCCTCGCTGGAGGCGCGGGTGCGCGAGCGCACGGCGGAGCTGGAGGCGGCCAATGCCGCCAAGTCCGAATTCCTGGCCACCATGAGCCACGAGATCCGCACGCCCATGACCGGCATCCAGGGCATGGTGCAGCTTCTCCTGGACACGCCGCTGGATGCCACGCAGCGCGACTATGTGGAGACCATCCACTATTCCGGCGAGGCGCTTCTCACCATCGTCAACGACATCCTGGACTTCTCCAAGCTGGAGGCCGGGCGCCTGGAACTGGAAACGGTGGATTTCGACCTCTACCGTCTGGTGGACAGCGTGCGCGACCTCATGCGGTCGCGGGCCGACGACAAGGGACTCACGCTGGAAACGGCCGTGGCCCCGGACGTGCCGCGCCACGTCCGGGGCGATCCCACGCGACTCCGCCAGGTGCTCCTCAACTACCTGTCCAATGCCGTGAAATTCACGGAGACGGGGGGCGTTACCCTGGGCGTGGCCCCCGGCGACGGGCCGGACGCCCTGCGCCTGTCCGTCACCGATACCGGCCCCGGCCTGGACGAATCGGCCAAGGAAAAGCTTTTCCAGGAATACAGCCAGACGGACAGCTCCGTGGCCCGGCGCTACGGTGGCACGGGGCTGGGACTCGCCATCTGCCGCCGCATCGCCGACCTCATGGGCGGCGCCGTGGGCGTCGAAAGCACCCCCGGCGCGGGCGCCACCTTCTGGCTGGAGGCCCCCTTCCCCGCCGCCGAGGAGGCGCCGGCGCCCGCCCCGGAGGCGCCGGAAGCGGCCGGAGCGGAAACCGGGACGCCGCCGCTGGCCGTGCTCCTGGCGGAGGACAATCCCGTCAACCAGAAGGTGGCGGGCGGCCTCCTGGGCCGGCTGGGCCACACGGTGACGGTGGTGGACGACGGCGAGGCGGCCGTGGCGCACGCCCGGGAAGGCGGTTTCGACGTCGTGCTCATGGATATGCAGCTCCCGGGCATGGACGGCCTGGCGGCGACGCGGGCCATCCGCGCCCTCGACGGCGACGCGGCGCGCGTGCCCGTCATCGCCCTCACGGCCAACGCCCTGGACGGCGATGACGCCCGCTGCCTGGCCGCCGGCATGGACGACTACCTGCCCAAGCCCGTGAACTTCGACGCCCTCAAGGCGGCCCTGGCCCGTCATGCCGGTGGCGGAACGGGGCGTGACGCCGCCGACGCGCCCGTGCCCGCCCGCGAGCCCGTCATCGACGACACCGTCCTGGGCGGGCTGGAGCAGGCGCTGGGCGAATCGAGCGTGGTGGAGCTGGTGCGCATGTACCTGGAGGATGTGCGGGACCGCGTGACGCGGCTCGACGCCGCGGTGCGGGCCGCCGACCTGGCCACCGCCGAGCAGCAGGCACACGACATCAAGGCCACCTCGGGGAACTTCGGCTTCCGGGCCCTGTTGCGCGCGGCGGAAGCCGTGGAGCTGGCGGCGCGCGCCGGCCGGGCCGAGGAGGCGGGCGATCTGGCCGTCCATGTCCCGGCCCGGCTGGACGAGGCCCTCACGACCCTGGCGGGCCGCTATCCCACGGCGCTGGACGGTACCCTGTGACGGCGGCCTTTGCACGGCGCCGGGGAATGGGGGAAACTCTCCGTTAAGCGTGCCGTAGAGAGCCCCCCCCGCAGGGGGGCCCGC
>CAJXLG010000225.1 GCA_913055885.1 uncultured Rhodospirillales bacterium | reverse complement strand
CAACGTGGAGGCCTGCGTCAACGCCGCCGCCGCGCGGCTCAAGCAGGGCCGTCTGCGGGCGGCGCGCCGCCACGCCGAGGCCGCCACGGCCCGGGCACCGGATCATGCGCCGGCCTGGCTCAACCTGGCGGTGGCCCTGAGCGGTGCGGGGCGCGCGCGGGCGGCCGTCGAGGCGGCGGCGCGGGCCGTCGCCCTGCGCCCCGGCCACGCCGCCGCGCACAGCACCCTGCTCACGTGCCTGCAGTACCGGCCGGCCGTGTCGCCCGAGGGCCTGTTCGTCGCCCACCGCGCCTGGGCGGTGCGCCATGCCGATCCCGCGACACCCGCGCCGCCGCCGGCCCGGCCCGCGGCCCATCGGCCGCTGCGGGTGGGCTTCGTCTCGCCGGATTTCGGCCGCCACCCCGTGGGCTTCTTCCTGCTGCCCCTGCTGCGCGGGCGCGATCCGGCCGCCTTCACGGCGACGCTCTACAGCACCCGGCTGGGGCCGGCGGACGATGTGACGGCGGCCCTGCGCGCCGCCGCCGACGCCTGGGAGGATGTCGCCGCGCTGGATGACGCCGCGCTGGCGGAACGGGTGCGCGGCGAGGGCATGGACGTGCTGGTGGATCTTTCCGGACACACGGCGGGCCACCGGCTGCTCGCCTTCGCCCGGCGGCCGGCCCCCGTGCAGGTGACGTGGGCCGGCTATGCCGGCACCACCGGCCTGGCCGCCATGGACGCTCTCCTGGCCGATGCGCGGCAGGTGCCGTCGGGGGCGGAAGGGCCCTACGCCGAGCGGGTGGTGCGCCTGCCGGGCGTCTACGTGCCCTATGCGCCGCCGCCCGACGCGCCGCCCGTGGCAACGCCCGACCCTGGCCGACCGCCCACCTTCGGATCGTTCAACAACCCGGCCAAGCTCAACGAGCGGGCCCTGCGGCTGTGGGCGGAGGTGCTGCTGGCCGTGCCGGAGGCGCGCCTGCTGCTCAAGTTCCGGGGCATGACCGATCCCGACGTGGCCGGGCGCCTCCGGCGGGTCTTCGCCGATGCCGGGGTGGCAGCGGAGCGTGTCACGCTGGAGGAAGGGGCGCCGCAGCCGGCCTTCCTGGCGCGGTATGGCGCGGTGGACGTGGCCCTTGATCCGCGGCCCTATAACGGTGGGCTCACCACCCTGGAGGCGCTGTGGATGGGGGTGCCGGTGGTGACGTGGCCGGGCCGCACCTTCGCCGGCCGCCATGCCGCCGCCCACCTGCACGCCGCGGGTCTGGACGATCTGGTGGCGGCCGACGGCCCGGCCTATGTCGCGCGATGCGTTGCCCTGATGGCCGACGGCGAACGGCGGGCGCATCTGCGCGCCACCCTGCGCGACGCCGTGGCGCGCGGGCCGTCGGGCGACGGCGCCACCTTCGCGCGGGCCTTCCACGCGGCCCTGCACGGCCTTGTCACGGAACGCACGGGGGAGGTGGCATGAGCGGCCGGATTTTCGGCATCGGCCTGAGCCGGACGGGCACGGCGAGCCTGACCGTCGCCCTCCGCGTCCTGGGGTACTCGGTCATCCAGTTCCCGGCCAACCTGGAAAGCATCACGGGCCGTGACGCGGCCACCGACCTGCCCATGGCGTTCTATTTCCGGGAGATGGACCACCTCTTCCCCGGCAGCCGGTTCATCCTCACGGTGCGCGACCTGAGCGCCTGGCTGGCAAGCTGCGAACGGTTCTGGAAAGCCCACCAGGCGGCCTTCGATGAACGGCCCAACCTCACCTGGCTGCACGAGCAGGTCTACGGGACGGCGGCCTTCGACAGGCGACGCTTCACGGCCGCCTATCTGCGCCATCAGATAGCGGTCCGGCGGCATTTCGCCCACCGCCGGGCCGACCTCCTGGTGCTGGATGTTTGTGGCGGCGCGGGCTGGGGAGCCCTGTGCCCCTTCCTGGGTGTGCCCGAACCCGATACCCCGTTCCCCCACCACAACCGGGACGGCGTGGCGGAACCGCTGTGAACGGGAAAGAGGGGCTTATTCCCCGGTAACGATATGGCGGGCCGCCGCTTCCGCCTTGTCGGCGCCCTCGCCCTCCTGGTCCATGTTCGCCTTGAGCCAGGCGTCCACGTCGCCCATGGCCACGGGGTACTTCTTCGCCATGGTGGCGACCACCGCCTGGCACGCCAGGACGTGGGCGGCGAGATCGTCCAGGGCGCCCAGAAGGGTCTCCGTGCGGTCACGGCCCGTCTGGTCCACCTGCTGGATTTCGGATGAAATCTCCCGCAGCTTGTCGTTCACCTGGGAAAAAAGCACTTCCGACATGAACCCCTCTCTCGGCGAATCGTGATTTTCTGCCCCGATCCTAAGGGGTTTGGCGCCGGGTGTCATCCTTTTTCCGGTCGCACCCCTGGCCTCCCGGCCGGATGGGCCGTAGAATACCGCTTCCGCCACGATGGGGGAGATGCGCGGCATGCTGGACAGGCTGGGGCTCGCCTGGGAAGTGGGCATGGCCAGCGGCTGGGGGGTTTACGGCCTGCACCTCGCCCTGGAAGCGGCGCGCCGCGGGCTTGATCCCGTGCCTTTCGGGCTGGTGCGCGAGCCGCCGGTGAACGCCCTGCAGGCGCCGCTCCTGGCGCGCCCCCGGGCCAACCAGGCCCGGGCGAAACGTTTTCTCGGCCTGCACGGCGCCACCACCTTCCCGTACCCGGTGCTGCAGGCGCTGGGGAATGACCTGCAAAGCGCCGCGGCTGTCCTGGGGGCCCATGGCACGCCCGACATCGGTGTGGTGTTCCTGGAGCAGGGGGCGCTGGATGCCGAAAGCGTCGAACGCGGCCGCCAGTACCCGTGCATCGTCGCCGGGTCCACCTGGAACGGCGAGGTGTTGCGCGCCCATGGCCTGGACAACGTCGCGGTGTGCCTCCAGGGCGTGGACCGCACGGTGTTCCACCCGGCCCCGGCGGCGAACCCGTATCCCGGTCGTTTCCTGGTGTTTTCGGGCGGCAAGTTCGAGTTCCGCAAGGGCCAGGACATCGTCGCCGCCGCCTTCCGGCGCTTCCGCGAGACCCATCCCGATGCCCTCCTGGTGGTGAACTGGCACAACTGGTGGGAACAGTCCGTGGCCACCATGCGGCGCTCGCCCCACGTGGCCGACGTGCCGGCCGTGGGCCCGGACCGCCGGCTGCACGCGGAAGCGTGGCTGGCGGAACAAGGCATTCCGCCGGAAGCGGTGCTCGATCTGGGGGTGGTCCCCAACGACCGGATGGGCGCCATCCTGCGCGAGATGGACGTGGCCGTCTTCCCCAACCGCTGCGAGGGCGGCACCAACCTGGTGGCCATGGAGGCCATGGCCTGCGGCGTTCCCGCCATTGTGTCGGCCAACTCGGGACATCTGGACCTGACGGCCACGGGCGCCCCGTGGGCCCTGGAAGACCAGCGGCCCGTGGGCGATGCGCCGGGCTACCGGGGCTGGGGCGAAAGCGCCGTGGACGAGGTGGTGGCCTGCCTGGAGGCCGCTTATGACGATGCGGCGGCGGCCCGGGCGCGCGGCGCGGCGGGGGCCGCCGCCCTGGCGGAATGGGGCTGGGACCGGCGCATCCACCATCTCTTGTCCCTTGTCGAGGAGGTGACAGGGTGACGACCCGGGGTTATCTCTATGCCGCCGCCGGTCCCGCGTACCGGCGGCAGGCGGTGACCTCCGCCACCAGCCTGCGCGCCGCGTGCCCCGGGGCCGCCATCGCCCTGGTGACGGACGCGCCCGAGGCGGCGCCGGCGGGGCTGTTCCACCGGGTCCTGGCCCTCCCGGCCGGGACGAGCGGCTTCGCCAGCAAGATCCGGGCGCTCATGGCGAGCCCCTTCGACGCCACCATCTTCCTGGACACGGACACCATTGTCCTGCGGCCGCTCGATGACCTTTTCGCCGGGCTGGAGCGTTTCGCCGTCATGGCGGCCCGCGAGCGCATCCACGTTGACCGCGACGAAACGGGACAACGGCCGCCGGCGGCGGTGCCCGACCTGAACACCGGGGTCATGGTCGTGGCAACCGGACGTCCCGAGGTGCGGGACGGCCTGCTCCCCGCCTGGGCGGCGGCCCTGGCGGAGCGCGGCGAACGCGCCCTGAACGACCAGGGGGCCTTCCGCGCGGCGCTGGCCGACAGCGGCCTGCCCTTCGCCACCCTGGGGGAAGCCGACAACCTTCATGTGGCCATGCCGTGCTACAAGCCCGGGGGCGCCCCGCTGCGGGTCCTGCACGGCCATTGGCTGCACACCCTGGAAGCCGCCGACCGGGAACGTTTCGCCGCCTTCCTGGATCAGCGGGTGCCGCACCTGTTCTGGCTGCCGGCCCGCAACGAGGCCACCTTCGTCCACCGCCATCGGATGACCCGGCATACGGTCCTGGAAGCGGAGAGATCGGAAGGGGGCCGTGCGTTGTTCGGCTTTCCGGCGGTGGCGGCGGACGATACGGCCGGCCTGGCCGAGGCGTGGCGGGAGGCCGCGGC
>CAJXLG010000224.1 GCA_913055885.1 uncultured Rhodospirillales bacterium | reverse complement strand
TCTACGGGCCTTCTCCTCGCAATCGGCACGGCGGAGAACCAACACAGCCTATCGAGTCCGTGCAAAATCCGGGTTAACTTGATGCGGGCGGTGCAGCTTTGTGTTGACGCCGGGGCGATGATCCTGGCCGGTGCCGAAAATGTCGGCGCCCCCCCACACCATGGCCCAGACTTTCGACGCCCTCGTGCAAATCGGCTGCCTTGACCCCGACACCGCCAAAGCCCTGAAATCGGCCCTCGGCTTCCGGAACATGGCGGTTCATCAGTACGAAAACCTGGACTGGGGGCTTGTCCACCACATCTGTCGTGATCGCGTGGGCGATTTCCGCCGCTTCGCGGAGCAGGTCCCGGCGGCGATGGACGCCGGGTGAAAGGTGACACGGGCGTTGCGACGGCCCCCGGGTTTCTGCGATGATCCGCCAACGCTCGGCCGGGGGCGGCCGGGCGCGAGCCGCAAGGGCTTCGATTACGGGAGATCTAGGGAATGGGTATCACGGGCATCTGGCAGTGGGTCATCGTTCTCGTGCTGGTCCTGCTGCTCTTCGGAGCCGGCAAGATTCCCCGCCTCATGGGCGACGTGGCCAAGGGCGTGAAGGCCTTCAAGAAGGGCATGCGCGAGGACGAGGAAGCCGAAGAACAGGTCACGGACCAGAGCGGCGAGGCCAAGGAGATTCCCGCCGAGCAGAAGGCGGACAAGGAAGCCAAGAGCTGATCATCATCCGGTGACCGCCGCTCCCGTCCCGCGGGAGCGGGCGGCCCGCGACCCGGGACCGCGACGGCAATGCTCGACCTCGGCTGGACAGAAATTTTCGCGGTGACCCTGCTGGCCATCATCGTCGTCGGCCCCAGGGACCTGCCGCGCGCCATGCAGACGGTGGGGCGCTGGGTGCGCAAGGCGCGCAACCTCACCCGCGATTTCCAGAGCAGTGTCGAGCAGATGGCCCGCGAGGCCGACATCGACGAGATACGCGACCTCAAGCGGGATGCCGGAAACATGAACCGCACGGACCTGGGCCGGGCCGTCGAGCGCCACGCCGATCCCGACGGCGAGATCCGCCAGTCGCTGGAATTCGCCGAGCGTGAAGCGGACGGGCAGAGCTACCAGGACGACGGCGTGCCCGCGGGCGGCAGCCTGGACCCCGCCAGCGCGGCCACCCCGCCGACCCCGCGCGAGGGCGACGGTCCCTCGGGCGATCCCGCCGACCCGTGGGCGCCCGTGAGCGCCAAATCCGGAACCGAGCGTGAACGGACCGGCTCGTGAGCGCCGAGACCGACGAAGCCAACGAAACCAAGATGCCCCTGCTGGAGCACCTGCTGGAGCTCCGGCGGCGGCTCATGTATGCCGCCGCCACCTTCCTGGTGCTGTTCCTGGTCGGCTATTACCTGGCGCCCTACATCTTCGACTTCCTCGTGGCGCCGCTGGCGGAGATCATGCGCGAGCGGGGCGGCGACAACCGCATGATCTATACGGCCCTGCACGAGGCGTTCTTCACCTACATCAAGGTGGCGCTGTTCTTCGCCGCTTTCCTTTCGTTTCCGGTCTTCGCCACGCAGATCTACATGTTCATGGCGCCGGGCCTGTACCGCCACGAAAAGAAGGCCTTCATGCCCTTCCTCGTGGCGACGCCCATCCTGTTCCTGGCGGGCGCGGCGCTGGTGTACTACCTCATCTTCCCGCTGGCCTGGGACTTTTTCCTGAGTTTCCAGCACGGGGCCGGCCAGGACATGCCGTCCCAGGAAGTCCTGCCCAAGATGGGCGAGTACCTGTCGCTGGTGATGAAGCTGATCCTGGCCTTCGGCATCAGCTTCCAGCTCCCGGTGCTCCTGACGCTCCTGGCGCGTGTCGGGCTGGCCACGTCCAAGGGGCTGCGCGCCAAGCGCAAGTACGCCATCATCGCCACGTTCGGCGTGGCGGCGGTCCTGACGCCGCCCGACGTCATCAGCCAGATCGGCCTGGGCGTGCCCATCGTCCTGCTGTACGAGGTCAGCATTGTCGCCGTTGCCATGGTGGAACGGGCCAAGGGCGTTGAGACCGACGACGACCCGGGTGACGACGACGGCGGCGAGGATACCGATTTCAACACCCGCTAACGGCCCGCGCGGAGCCGGAAGCCGGGCCGTGTAACCGCCCCCGGAGGGAACGCCATGTTCGACATCAAGTGGATTCGGGACAATCCGGAGGCCCTGGATGACGGCCTGCGCCGGCGCGGCGAGGCGCCGTGCGCGGCCGAGCTTCTGGATCTCGACGAAAAGCGCCGTGGCCTCCAGACGACGCTCCAGGAGGCGCGGCAGCGCCGCAACGACGCCTCCAGGGAGATCGGTGCCGCCAAGAAGAACGGCGAGGACGCCGGCGCCCTCATGGACGAGGTGGCCAGCCTCAAGGAGCGCATCAGCGCCCTGGAAGAGGAGGAGCGCACCACCGGCGAGGCCCTGGAGGCCCGGCTTGCCGGGCTTCCCAATATTCCGGACCCGGAAGTGCCCGTGGGCGAAGACGAGTCGGCCAACCAGCTCGTGCGCAGCCACGACGCGCCGCCGGTCTTTCCCTTCACGCCACGGGACCACACGGCCATCGGCGAGGCGCTGGGCCTCATGGATTTCGAGCGCGCGGCCCGCATGTCGGGGGCGCGCTTCAACGTCCTGCGCGGGGCCCTTGCCCGCATGGAGCGGGCGCTCGCCCAGTTCATGCTGGACCTGCACACGGAGCACTTCGGCTACGAAGAGGTGAACCCGCCGGCCCTCGTGCGCGACAACGCCCTGTACGGCACCGGCCAGCTTCCCAAGTTCGCCGAGGATCTGTTCCAGACCACGGACGGCCGCTGGCTCATCCCCACGGCGGAGGTGCCGCTGGCCAACCTCCACGCCGAGGAGATCCTGGACGCCGACGATCTGCCGCGTCGCTATGCCGCCATGACGTGGTGTTTCCGCTCCGAGGCGGGGGCCGCCGGCAAGGATACCCGCGGCATGATCCGCCAGCACCAGTTCAACAAGGTGGAGCTGGTGAGCATCACCCACCCCGACCGTTCCGCCGAGGAACTGGAACGCATGACGGGCTGCGCCGAGACGGTGCTTCAGCGCCTGGGCATCCCCTACCGGGTGATGATGCTGTCCACGGGCGACATGGGCTTCGCCGCCCGGCGCACCTACGACATCGAGGTGTGGCTCCCGGGCGCGGAGACCTATCGCGAGATCTCCAGTTGCTCCAACACGGGCGACTTCCAGGCACGGCGCATGAACAGCCGCTTCCGCCCCGGCGGGGAAAAGGGCACCCGCACGGTGCACACCCTCAACGGCTCCGGTGTCGCCGTGGGACGCGCGCTCATCGCCGTGCTGGAGAACTACCAGCAGAGTGACGGCTCGGTGATCGTGCCCCAGGTGTTGCAGCCCTACATGGGCGGAACGGAGGTTATCACGCCCCATGTTTGAGCCCATCGCGGACCCGGCTCGGGCGCGCATCCTGGTCACCAACGACGACGGCATCAACGCCCCCGGCCTGGCCACCCTGGAAGGCATCGCCAGCGCCCTGTCGGGCGACGTGTGGACGGTCGCTCCGGAAACGGAACAGAGCGCCGCCGCCCACGCCCTGACGCTGCGGCGGCCGCTGCGCCTGCGCCGCGTGGACGAGCGGTCCTATGCCGTGGACGGCACGCCCACCGACTGTGTGCTGCTGGCCGTGCGGCACCTGCTCACGGACCGCCGGCCCACGCTCATGCTCTCGGGGGTCAACCGGGGCGGCAACCTGGGCGAGGACGTCACCTACTCGGGCACCGTGGCAGCCGCCATCGAGGGCACGCTCCTGGGGGTGCCGTCGGTGGCCCTGTCCCAGCTCGCGGGGCCGCACGACGCCGTGCGCTGGGAGACGGCGCGCGCCTGGGGCCCCGACCTGCTGCGCCGGGTGACGGCGCGCGGCTGGCCGGCGCAGGTGCTCATCAACATCAACTTCCCGGACCGGGCGCCCGACGACGTGACGGGCGTGGTGGCGGCGCGGGAGGGCCGGCGCGCGCCGGGTGGCGATGCCGTGGAGCGGGTCGATCCGCGCGGCGAGCCCTATATCTGGATCGGCGTCCAGGGCGACGAGGAGGCCGGCACGCCGGGGACCGACATCAGCGCCGTGACCGGGGGCGCCGTGGCCGTCACGCCCCTGTCCGTGGAACTCACCCATTTCGAAACCCTGGCCGACCTGGAGACCATCTGCCCGTGAGCCTTGAGGCATCGAAGATCCGGCTGGTGATGGAGCTGCGCCAGGCCGGGGTGACGGACACCCGGGTCCTGGGGGCGCTCGAACGCACGCCGCGCGAAATGTTCGTGCCGTCCACCTTCGTGGACAAATCCTACGAGAACACCACGCTGCCCATCGGGCACGGCCAGACCATCAGCCAGCCCGCCGTGGTGGCCCGCATGACCCAGGCGCTGGCCTGTGACGACCGCACCAAGGTGCTGGAGGTGGGTACCGGCTCGGGGTATCAGGCGGCGGTCCTGGCCCGCCTGTG
>CAJXLG010000223.1 GCA_913055885.1 uncultured Rhodospirillales bacterium | reverse complement strand
GAGCTGACCGGGTTCAGCGTGGAGGCGGACGGTACCCTGGTGGGCAACTTCGACAACGGCACCACCAAGCCCCTCTACCGGGTAGCCCTGGCCACCTTCTCCACCCCCGAGGCCCTGACCCGCGACGGCAACAACCGCTTCGTGGTCAACGCCCAGTCCGGTGATCCCAATGTCACCAACCCGGGCTCCGGCGGGGCTGGTACGGTGGAGGGCTTCCATCTGGAGCAGTCCAACGTCTCCGCGGCCGAGGAGTTCGTGGACATGATCACCATCCAGCGCGGCTACCAGGCCAACTCTAAAGTCATCTCCACCGCCGACGATATGATGCAGAGCCTGATGCAGGTGGTGCGCTAAGGTGCTTGCCTCGCCGCACGGGCTCCCCGCCCCGCCCTCGGTAGCGGGGCGGGGAGCCTGTACAATGCCTGAGGCACTCTAGCCGGAAGGAGGCTACGGTCCCCCATGGATCTCGCAACCGTCATCGGCGTGGTGGCCGCCTTCGGCCTGGTTCTGTTCGGGATCATGATCGGCGGCACCCTCACCTCGTTCCTCAACGCGCCGGGGGCCCTGATCGTCATCGGCGGCACCCTGGGGGCCACCCTGGTGAGCCACCCCATGTCCCAGGTGCTCAACCTGGGCAAGGTGCTGAAGAACGCCCTGTTCAACGAGGGGGTGGAGCCCAAGCAGACCATCGATCTGCTCCTGGAGTTCGCCCAGACGGTGCGCAAGGAGGGTGTGCTGGCCCTGGAGGACCGGGTGGAGGCCCTTGAGGACCCCTTCATGAAGAAGGGGCTGCAGATGGCCATCGACGGCCAGGAGCCGGAGGTGGTGGAGGCGGTGCTGCAAAACGAGGTGACCAAGATGGAGGACCGCCACGACACCGGGGCGAGCATCCTGGACACCATGGGCACCCTCTCCCCGGCCTTCGGCATGATCGGCACCCTCATCGGGCTGGTGCAGATGCTGGGCAGCCTGGAGGACCCGTCCACCATCGGCCCGGCCATGGCCGTGGCCCTTCTGACCACGCTCTACGGCACCATGATGGCCAACATGGTGTGGACGCCGCTGGCCGCCAAGCTGGAGAGGAACTCCAACCAGGAAAGCACCATCAACAACATCTATCTGGTGGGCACCGTCTCCATCGGGCGCCAGGAGAACCCGCGCCGGCTGGAGATGCTTCTCAACAGCCTGCTTTCGCCGCAGAAGCGGGTTCAGTACTTCGATTGAGGCCGGGCCGCGCGGCCCGGCCTCGGGCCCACGGGAACACGAAGGCGGCCCGCCCCCGGCGGGCCGCCCGGAAGACGAACCGGAAAACGGCACGACACCCGACGCGGGGAGGAAGGACGCACCGTCATGCAGCTTCTGGTCATCGGACGCCTGGACGGGGAGATCGGCACGGCCAGCCGCATCGCCATGGACCGCGGCGCGCGGATCACCCAGGCGCGCGGGCTCGAGGACGCCCTGGAGACCCTGCGCGCCGGGCACGGCGCGGATCTCGTGATGATCGACGCCCAGTTCGACGTGGGGGGCTTCATGCGCTCCCTGAACCAGGAGCGCATCTCCGTGGAGGTGGTGGCCTGCGGCATCGGCAACGATACCGACGCCGCCGTGCGCGCCATCAAGGCCGGCGCCAAGGAATACATCCCCCTGCCCCCGGACCCGGAGCTCATCGCCGCCGTCCTGTCCGCCGTGTCCGAGGAAACGCACGCCATCATCCACCGCGACGAGGCCATGGCGCGCGTCCTCAAGCTGGCCGAGCGGGTGGCGCCCTCCGACGCCTCCATCCTCATCACCGGGGAATCGGGCACGGGCAAGGAGCTCATGGCGCGCTTCCTGCACCGCCAGAGCAAGCGCGCCGCCAACCGCTTCGTCGCCGTCAACTGCGCCGCCATTCCCGAAAACCTCCTGGAATCGGAGCTCTTCGGCCACGAGAAGGGCGCCTTCACGGGGGCCGTGGCGCGCCGCATCGGCAAGTTCGAGGAGGCCCACGGCGGCACCCTGCTCCTGGACGAGATCAGCGAGATGGACCTGCGCCTGCAGGCCAAGCTCCTGCGCGTCATCCAGGAAAAGGAGATCGACCGCCTGGGCGGTTCCGGCCCGGTGAAGGTGGACGTGCGGCTCATCGCCACCAGCAACCGCAACCTCGAGGAAGAGGTGCGCAAGGGCACGCTGCGCGAGGACCTGTACTACCGCCTCAATGTCATGACGCTGGACATGCCGCCCTTGCGCGAGCGGCCCGACGACATCGAGCCGCTGGCCGAGCACTTCGTGGAGAAGTACTCCCAGGCCAACGAGGTGCCCGTGCGGCCGCTGGCCGACGAGACCCGCGCCATCCTGCGCCGCCACCCGTGGTACGGCAACGTGCGCGAGCTGGAGAACACCATGCACCGGGCCGTCCTCCTGGCCCAGGGGGATGCCATCGGCCCCGAGGCCATTCTCTTCACCGGCTCCATGACCCCCGCCGACGAAATGTCGGCCGAGGACCGCGGGGGCGCCGACGGCGCGGATACCCGCGACGACGCGACGGCCGCCGACGGCGAGGCGCGCGATCCCGCCACCGCCGGCCTGGTGGGCCGCACGGTGGCCGACGTGGAGCGTACCCTGATCCTGGACACCCTGGACCACTGCCTGGGCAACCGCACACACGCGGCCAACATCCTGGGCATTTCCATCCGCACGCTCCGGAACAAGCTCAAGCAGTACGCGGCCGAGGGCGCCGCCGTTCCGCCCGCCCGGGAAGCGGAAAGCTGAATCGGTAGGAGCCCATGGCCGAAACGGAGACCCCCAGCGGCGGCACCCAGCAACCCGCCACCCAGACCGGCACGGGTGGCGGCGGGGGCGGGGGTGGCCCCCCTTCCCTGGACTGGCACGACATCTGGCAGCGTGCGCAGCGGGCCGTCCAGCGCGGCGACATCGCCATGGCGCTGGGCGTGGTGGCCCTCATCGTGGTGCTCATCCTGCCCGTGCCGCCGTGGGTCCTGGACGTCCTGCTGGCCATCTCCATCACCTTCTCGGTGATGATCCTGATGACGGCGATCTTTCTGGAAGAGCCGCTGGAGTTCAACGCCTTTCCCACGGTGCTCCTCATCGCCACGCTCCTCAGGCTGGCGCTGAATCTGGCCTCCACGCGCCTCATCCTGGCCCACGGCCACGAGGGCACGGACGCCGCCGGCCAGGTCATCCAGGCCTTCGGCGGCTTCATCATGCAGGGCAACTTCGTCATCGGGGTGATCGTCTTCGCCATCCTGGTGATCGTGAACTTCGTGGTGATCACCAAGGGGTCGGGCCGCATCGGCGAGGTGGCGGCGCGCTTCTCCCTGGACGCCATGCCGGGCAAGCAGATGGCCATCGACGCCGACCTGTCGTCCGGGCTCATCGACGAACAGGAGGCCAAGCGCCGCCGCGAGCAGCTTCAGGAGGAATCCACCTTCTTCGGCGCCATGGACGGCGCCGGCAAGTTCGTCCGGGGCGATGCCATCGCCGGCATCCTCATCGTCTTCATCAACATCGTGGGCGGCATCATCATCGGCATGGTGCAGCGGGGCATGACCTTTGCCACGGCGGCCGACACCTTCACGCGCCTCACCGTGGGCGACGGCCTGGTGTCCCAGATTCCCGCCCTCACCGTGTCCACGGCGGCGGGCATGGTGGTGACCAAGGCGGGCATCGGCGCCGAGACCACGGAACGCGCCGTTTTCGGCCAGGTGGCCAAGCCCAAGGGCCTGGCCATGACCACGGCGCTTCTCATCGCCCTGGCGCTGGTCCCCGGCATTCCGGCCGTGCCCTTCCTGCTCATCGCGGCCATCCTGGGCACCACCGCGTGGTTCCTGTACCGCCAGGCGCGGGTGGCGGCGGAACGGGCCGCCGAGGCGGAAACGGAACAGGCGGAACAGGCCGAGGCGCCGCCCGAGGAGGAGCCCATCTCCACCGCCCTCAAGGTGGACATGCTGCGCCTGGAGATGGGCTACGGCCTGTTGCAGCTCATCAACAGCAACCGGGGCGCGCGCCTCACGGAACAGATCAAGTCCCTGCGCCGGGCCCTGGCCAGCGAGATGGGCTTCATCGTTCCGCCCGTGCGCATCCAGGACAACATGCAGGTGGGGGCCAACACCTACATCATCTACGTCAAGGAGGTGGAGGCCGGCCGTGGCGACCTGCGCCCCAACCAGCTTCTCGTCATGGACCCGCGCGGCGAGGACATCACCCTGCCCGGCGAGCAGACCACGGAGCCCACCTTCGGCCTGCCCGCCATGTGGGTGGACTCGGCCCAGCGCGAGGAGGCGCTGTTCCGCGGCTACACCGTGGTGGACCCGCCCACGGTCATCACCACGCACCTGACGGAGATCATCAAGGACAACATGTCCGAGCTCCTGTCCTATGCCGAGACCCAGAAGCTCCTCGACGAGCTGGACAAGGAGCAGCAGAAGCTGGTGAGCGACCTCATCCCCAACCAGATCTCGGTGGCGGGCGTCCAGCGGGTGCTGCAATCGCTGCTTTCCG
>CAJXLG010000222.1 GCA_913055885.1 uncultured Rhodospirillales bacterium | reverse complement strand
AGCAGGGCGACCGCAACCTCCAGCTCGCTTCCGCCCTGGCCATCCTCGATGCTCTGGGCATGCTGGTGGCGCCGGACGACGACGCCGAAGGCGACGATCCGGCCGCCGCGCCGACGGATCACGGTTTTCCCTGAAGGGCCGGGGGTGGCGGCGCGGAATCCACGTCCGCCGGGCGGCGTGATGTCGGTTCCGCCGGTGGCGAAGGCGGCAAGGGGCTGCCGCCGGCCGTGCGGGCGGGATCACGGGAAGCCGGCTTCCGCTCATCGCCACCGAGGGTGCCGTCCGCCCAGGGGCTCTTGCCGATGGCCGGTTCCCCCGGCGCCGGGGTGCGCCATTGCAGTTTGCGCGCTTCACCGGCCGTGCCGCCCTGCCCTTTGCGGCCCGGGCGGGTCCGTTGTTGTGGCGTCTTTTCGATGTTCGGTCCGTCCCGGGATTGGTCGGGGGTCTCCACGCGGACATAGCGTGCCGGGCGTCGCGCCTCGGGCGCCGGCGGCGGGGCCAGGCGGATGTCGCGGGTGACCACCACGCTGATGGGCGTTCCCCGGGGCACGGTGCCCGTGGGCCGCATGTCCAGGTGGCGCGAGATCAGGATGTCCATGAGCCTGGCGAATTCCGCATTGAGCGTTCGCGCCGCGGCGCGCGCCCCTTCGCCCCCGGGGTCGGGCGTGATGCGGGTCACCCCTTGGCCCGCCTGGCGCACCGTCGTGCCGGCGTCCACGGCCGCCGCCCCCGCGGAGCTTATGCCCGACACCATGGTCAGCAGCAACGACTTGCCGATGAGTTCCCAGGTCCGGTCGTTGATCCGCGCGGGCAGGGCGTTGCGCCCCATCATGTCGGCGGCCTGTTCTTCGATCCGCCAGACGGCCCCGTCCGGGCGCTCCAGGCGCGTCCACTGCACGGCCACCCGGCTCTCGCCGTGACGGCCCAGCGCCTTGCATGTCCCGACGAACCGGGTGTAGCGGGGCAGAACCTCCGTCCAGCCGTGCGCGCCGTAGACGGGTTTGTCCACGTAGGCCACCACCGGGCCGCATTTCTCGGTGTTGATCGCGGTGTACAGGGTGGCGTCGATAACGTGGCCGGCCGGCAGGGTTCGGCGCAGGTCGCGCGGCCGCGACCCTTCCACCACGGCCACGGGCTCCGGCCCGCTCTCGGCGGGTTCCGTGGGGTCCGGGGCCGCCGCGCGCCGCGTCAGCGCGGTGCCGCGCCCGGCCCGGGCGCGTCGGGCGCGCAGATGGCGCAACCGGGTCCGGGCCTCGGCCACCGGGTCGCGATGCACTTCGGGGGTGGGCCTGGGCCGCACGGCCAACTCGACGGGCACCGAAACCGGCGCGCCGGCGTCATGCACCACCATGATCTCGCCGCTGGCCGTGACGGGGCGCGTTGCCGCGACCTCGAGGCCGATGCGACAGGCCGTGCCGGGGGCCACCGTGCTGTCGCACCCGTTACCCAGGTCCACGGCCGCCAGGCCGGCCGGCACCACGCGTTCCACGGTGAAGGGCCGGTCGCCGGCGTTGCGCAGCATGAGGGTTTCCGTGAAAGGCCCTTGCCCCACCCGGCCGCTGAGCCGCAGCCGGTCGCGCGAGAAGACCGGCCGTGCGGGTGTCTTTTCCTTCGGCGCTTTCGTGGTGTAATCGGGCACCGGCACGTCCTCCGCCGGCTTTTGGCTGGCGGGCGACGGCCCGGGGGCGTCGTCGCCGCCGGCCGTGATGAGGAGCGCCACGACGACCACGAGGATCAGGCCCCCGGCCGCCGCCAGGATCAGGCGGGCCGGCGCCGTCATGGGCTGCGCCACCCTTTCCAGTCGCGGCCGAGGTCCGTATCCACCACCACCCCGCCCGGCAGGTCCACGGCATCCGGCCGGCGGCGGATGCAGACCACCCGGTTGCTGCCGCGCAGGGTCAATTCCCCGACCGCCGGCACAGCGATGATGTTGTCGTGCCGGCCGGTGACGCGGGCGTTCACCTGTCGGTCCACCCCGTCCTCGCGAAGATAGACCACGGGCCAGCGCACGCGCTTCATGCGCTCCGGCGCGTAGTACAGGAACATGCGCCGGCCGTCGTGGGCGATGGCGTCCGGGGCGATGCCGGCGTCCTCGGGGCGCTCGACGAAGGCGGCGAAATCGGCCGTGCGCAGATCCATGGCATCCATGTTCACCGGGTGCGTCTCGGCGAAGTCCGGCGGCGTGCTGGCGGCCTCCCCGTCCCCGTCGTCACAGAGGGTCCCGGGCACGTTCGCCACCAGGTCCACGGTGACGTCGGGCGGCCATTCGGCGTCCACGGTCTCGGCCCGGATGTAGAAGGAATAGCGGCGGCCGGAACCGCTGGTGATGTGCAGGGCGGAATCCGCGCCGGGCATGCGGGGCGTGACGAAAACCCGTCGGCTGGATTCCGCCCGGGCGTCGAAGGCAAAGTCGTCGGCCAGGACGATGCTCTCCACCGTCTCGCAGGCCGGCAGGGTGATGAGCGTTCCCATGTGCAGCCGCGAGCGGATGCGCATGACCTTCTCGCCGGCTCCGGGCCGCCCGGGCAGGCGGAAGCGCATGGCGCCCGGGGCGTACTGGCCGGGCGCCGGCACGGCGTCGTCCCAGGCTTTCTGGATCTGCTTCATGTCGGGGACGGGCCGATCCCGCAGGGGCGGCCCGTCGAGGGCCTCGGCCGCCGAAGGCGGGCCGTCCCCGACCGTGTCGCCGGCCGCGTTGCCCCGGGTCATGGCATCGAAGGCCGTGTTCGCGGCGGGCGCGGCGGCGGGCCCCACCAGCACGGCCACGGCGGCCGCGACAAGGAACAAACGCATGGCCCCTCCCCTTCATCCCGCCTTTCGCGGCCTGTACGAGGTGACCGTGAAGCCGAAGGGGTTCACGGCGCTTTCGTCGTCGATGGTTTCCACCGTCAGGTCCACGGCCCGGTAGTCCACCCGCATGGCGGCGTTCCAGTTCTGCTGGTCCACCACCTCGCCATCCCGGGCGTCGCGGGTGGCGAACGAGACCAGATAGAACCCCCGGCTCTGGCGCACCACGTCATGGATGGTTACCTGACGGGTAAAGCCGCCGCGCATGGCCTCCACCACGGCGTCGCGCTTGCCGGTGAAACGCTCGAACACCGGCACGGTCGCCCGCGCCCGGACCCAGCGGACGTTGGCCGTCATGGCCCGGCTGTCGGGCAGGATCTCCTCCCGCCGGCGCACCCATTCGCGGATCCAGGTCGCCGTGGCCACGCGCAAGGGGTGCCCTTCCTGGGTCAATGGCCGGACCCGCACCACGGCCTCGCGGAACGGCCGGGTCTGGAGGAAATACGGCACGTACGCCTTGAGGGGCAGCATGAGGCCTATGAGGCCCGCCTGAAGGGCGTTGACGCCCAGGGAAAGCCCCAGGAGGATGGCCAGCACCCGCCCCGTCCGCTCGGCCCGGCGGTAGGGATGGCCCGTATCCTGCCCCGTGGGCCAGGTGGCGCCCATCTCCTGGTGCGCGCCCGCGTCCGTGGGCTCGGCCTCGCCTCCTGGGTCGCGGCGCGCGAACAGCCGCCCGAGCCACCTCATCCCGTCGGTGTTCCCAGGGCCCCGCGCCACTGCGCCGGGGAAAGCGGCCGGCCCCGCAGTTCGATGCAGGCGCACGGGCTTTTCTTCAGGTCATTGGTGCCGGTGCCGGTGCGCACCGGGGCGCCTTCCCGGGCCGGGCTCAGGCAGCCGCCCAGGAAGCAGGCCAGGGCGGCGACGGCAAGGGCGCGGATGATCATCGCTCTTGTCCTCCCCCGATTGCGCCGTGCCGGGCGAGGTAGGGTTGCTGCCCCACGGCATCCATGGCGTCGTAGCGGCGCGCCGCTTCGAGCCGCAGCTGGCTCGCCAGCACCATGCGGATGCCGGCAAGCTCCTCGTAGATGGCCAGGAGCAGCTCGGCCTGGCTGGCGTGCTGGGCCCCCAGTTGCGAGCGCAGGTTATGCGAGCTGTTCAGGGCGTCGTCCACGGTGCCCGCCAGGGCCTCCACCCGCGCCGGGGCCTGCCCGGCCGTCTGCTGGCCATGGACGCCGGCCCCGTGAGCCATGGCAAGCGCCGCCTTGTACTCGCGGTCGCGGCGGTGGTTGAGGATGTGCCCGCGCTCGGGGTCGCTCACGGTGCGCGGCCCGCGCAGCCATTCGACGCTGGCCGTGGTGGCGGCGGGCACCGAGGCATAGACCCCGGGCCCGCCGCCGGTGCCGGGGTCGGCGATCCAGGCCTCCCCGCCGTCCGGCGTCAGGTCCACCGCCCCCGGGGAGGAGCCGAGCCGGACGCTGCCCAGCAGGCGATCGGTGCCCGTCTCGTACCGGAAGAGCCGTCCCACCCGGGTGCCGGGGGACGTGGTCACGTACCAGTGCCGGCCGTCGGGGGAGACCCGGACCGCCAGCGGGCGGTCGGTGGCGTTCGGCATCACGCCCACGTTCACCGTCTTCTCGCTGGCCGCCCCCTCCGGGCCGAACCGGACCCGGCTCACCACGTCCGACTCGGCGTTCGCCACGTAGGCCCAGTACCACCGGGTCGGGGCCTCGGGCTCGGGACGGGCCTCCG
>CAJXLG010000221.1 GCA_913055885.1 uncultured Rhodospirillales bacterium | reverse complement strand
GTATCGGCCGTGTAGTCGCCGTAGGCCGTGACCTGATAGCTGTCCACGTCCTGGGTGCTCTGCGCCGCGCCTTCGCCGTCCACGTCCGTGCCGGCGTAGCCGAAGGCACCGCCCACGCGGAAGCCGTCGCCCACGGCAGCGTCCACGCCGCCCATGATGCCATAGGTGTCGGAATCGTAGCCGGCCACGCCGTCGCGTTCGTCGCGGTCGCCCGTCTTGGCGTAGGGTTTCATCCACACGGCCCGGCTCAGGCCGCCGTCACCCGCCGCCAGGCCCGTCTGCCCGCGCGAAGCATAGCGTTCGCCCGAGCGCAGCGACGCCAGCCGCCCGGCGGCGATGCTCATGTTCTGGTTGCCCGTGCTCGCCACGGCCCGGCTCACGCCGTTGCCAACGGTGGCGCCTCCGGCAAGCTGCTCGCCGGCGCCCTGGGTCTCGTCGGCCTCCAGGTTGGCAATGGCGCCAAAGGCCGGGTCGTTACCGCCGAAGGTGGCGTCGAGCGCGGGTCCGAGCGCGGCCGCCGCATTCCCCGTGGCGCCCCGGGGCGTGGTCCGGTAGTTGACAGTGACGGCCAGGTCGTTGGCGCCGTTCGAGGTGTCCGTCAGGTCCACCATCGCCGTGTCCACCACCTCGATGGCGCCGTTCTTCACCATGTTCGCGTCGGTGATGACCATCTCGGCCCCGTCGGCGACGGGCCGGCTCTCCCGGTGGAAGCCCACCTTCAGGGTGCCGTTGTTGGCGACGGTCACGGTGTTGCCGTTATCGTCCAGGACTTCCGTGCTGGTGGGATCGAAGCCCGACCCCGCGCGCACCTTGAGGCTGACCGTGTTGCCGTTGGGCGCCAGCGTGGCGTTGCTGCCGAACCGGAGCCGGTTGGCGGCGTTGACGGTGGCGTCCCGGTTCCGGCCGATGTCCAGGGTCGTGTTGCCGGTGACGGTCACCGCTTTGGCGACGGTGAGGGCGCCGTCGATGGTGACGGTATCGGCCCTTAGGTTGTCGCGCAGGCGGGCCGTGCCCCCGTGTTCCACCTTGAAGGTGTCGATCCTCGTGTCACTTCCGATGGGGCCCTTGAAGGTGGTGGTGCTCGCCGAACCGACAAGCACCGTTCCATGGCCCGGAAAATCCGCGTCGATGGGCCCGGTGACCGTCTGTGCGCCCTTTTTGCGGAATTCAACACGGGCACTGGTCCACGTAATAATGCCGTCTTCCGTGGCGACGTCGTCGCGGAAAACGGCGGTGCCATCCTGGATGGTGATGCGGTAGAGGGCGTTGGTGCCGCCGACGGCGTCCTTGAAAAACGCCTTCCCGTCGGTTTTGTCTACGATAATGTCGCCGCCCAGGTGGGCGGGCCCGTCGATGCGCCCCGTGACGGTCTGGTCAGCCGTGCCCGAAAGTTCAAGGACGGTTGCGTCAGCGACCTCGTCGGGGTCCGCGTCCAGAACGATGCGGCCCCGGCCCATGTCGATATCGCCGTGGACCCGCAGCGTTGGCCCGGATCCGGCGCCCGCGGTCCCGTCGTCCCCGACGAGCCGCAGGGTGGGCGCGTCGGCGTCGTCGGTGGCCAGGTCCACGTCCCCGTGCACCGTCAGGAAAAAGCTCACCTTGCCGTCGCCGACGGTGACCTTGGCCGTGTGGTCCGCGCCGCCGTCCTTGTTGTCGGGATAGATCAGGGACCCCACGCTCGCATGGGTCGTCCCGTCACCGCTGGATTCGTCGATGGTGAGGGTGCCGCCGCCGTCCGTGCCGTTGACGGTGATGTCGGCCGCGCTGTCCCCAACATTCTTGTCGATATCCCAGGTATCGTCGGGGTTGCCGTCCATGGTCCAGGTGACGTTGCCGGGAAAGGCGCTTTCGTTGAAGCCGTCCGCCGCTTGTGTCGGCGCCGGGTCGCCAATGGTGACGGCGATCCCGGCCGCGGTCAGCGCGGCCGCGGCGGTGCCGGAGCGAAGCGCCCGGCGAAGCGGTGTGGCGGACCCCTGGACGGTCATGGAAGCCTCCCGTCGTCGTTGCCGGCGGCGGGGCGGCCGGACACGGCAGCCCGAAACACCCGCGCCTCCAGATTATTCGGGATGGCGTAGGGGGGTTATTGCATTCCTGTCAACCGTTGCGAGGCGCCATGTCAACGGCCGTTGACATGGGCAGGGACCGGTGATGCGCCGCTCAGGCGCCCCGCCGTCAGAAGGGATAAGGGGCTTCCGGTTGGCCGGTGTGGCCCGGGAAGTCCTCCTTCACTTCCATGTCGTAGTCGGCGCTCACGGGATGCCGGGGAGCCCCGGGGACAACCGCGCCCCCGGGGCGTTCGGGCGGGAATGGGGCGGATCCGCCCTACTGCCCCTCGTTGTGCAGCTTGTCCATCTCGCGGATGACGGCCTCGCCCATGACCGTGGTGGAGACCTTGGCCATGCCCGCCTGCATGATGTCCTGGGTGCGCAGGCCGCCGCCCAGGGTGTCGGACACGGCGTGTTCCACCAGCGCCGCCTCCGCCTCGCGGTCGAAGGAATAGCGCAGCATCATGGCGAAGCTCAGGATGGCGGCCAGGGGGTTGGCCTTGTCCTGGCCGGCGATGTCCGGGGCGGACCCGTGCACGGGCTCGTACAGGGCGGGCCTTTGCCCGTTGGCGTCCGGCTCGCCCAGCGACGCCGAGGGCAGCATGCCCAGCGACCCGGTGAGCATGGCGGCGGCGTCCGACAGGATGTCGCCGAACATGTTCGTCGTCACCATGACGTCGAACTGTCTGGGATCGCGCACGAGCTGCATGGCGGCGTTATCCACGTACATGTGCGAAAGCGCCACGTCCGGGTATTCCGCCGCGCCCAGCCGCGTCACCGCGTCCCGCCACATGGCCGTGGCCTGCAGGACGTTGGCCTTGTCCACGGAGCACACGCGCTTGTCGCGCTTGCGCGCCAGGTCGAAGGCAACGCGGGCGATGCGGTCCACTTCCGGCGTGGTGTAGACGAGGGTGTTGACGCCGCGTTGCGTGCCGTCCGCCTGGTCCTCGATGCCGGCCGGCTCGCCGAAATAGATGCCGCCCGTCAGCTCGCGCACGATCATGAGGTCCAGCCCCGAGACCACGTCCTCCTTGAGGGTGGAGGCGGAGGCCATGGCCTCGAAGACCAGCGCCGGGCGCAGGTTGGCGAACAGCCCGAGCTCCTTGCGGATGCCCAGCAGGCCGCGCTCCGGCTTCTTGTCGAAGGGCAGGTCCTCCCACCTGTCGCCGCCCACGGCGCCCAGCAGCACGGCGTCGGCGGCGTGCGCCTGGTCCAGGGTCTCCCGCGGCAGCGGCGTGCCGTGGGCATCATAGGCGGCGCCGCCCAGCAGACCCTCGTCCAGCTCGAAGCCCAGGCCGCGCTTGCGGCCCAGCCAGTCCGTCACCTTGCGCACCTGGCGCATCACTTCCGGGCCGATGCCGTCGCCCGGAAGCAACAAGACCTTGTAGGTTTCCGTCATGTCCTGCTCTTCCCCTTCTTCCCCGAGTGCCTCCCCCTCGCGTTGGTTTTTCTAGGCCCCACCCCCATCCCCTGAGCCTCGTCCGGCCCGGCCTTACCACCCGCCCGGACGCCGCCGGACGTCCGGGCGAGGGGGGCGGGTGGGCGACCCTCCGTATGCCCCGCCGTCATGTTGAGGTGGTGCATCCTTCAGGATGCACCCTCGAAACATGACGCCGCCCCGGCATGCGGACGCGGGAGCGCGCGGGGTCAGCGGACCGCCGGCCACAGCCAGGGTCGGGCGCGCGCCTGCTGTTCCTCGAAGGCCACGATGGCGTCCGCCTTTTCCAGGGTGCGGCCGATGTCGTCCAGCCCCTTGAGCAGGGCCTCGCGGCGCGCCGGGTCGATGTCGAAGCCCACGGTGCTGCCGTCGGGCCGGCGGATCTCCTGGTTCTCCAGGTCCACGGTAAGCTGCCCGCCCTCACCCTTGCGGGCGTCGTCCATGAGCACGTCCACCTGCGCCTGCGGCAGGACCACGGGCAGGATGCCGTTCTGGAAACAGTTGTTGTAGAAGATGTCGGCGAAGCTCGGCGCGATGATGCAGCGGATGCCGAAGTCGGCCAGCGCCCACGGGGCGTGCTCGCGCGACGAACCGCAGCCGAAGTTGTCGCCCGCCACCAGGATCACGGCCTCGCGCCAGGGGGCCTGGTTGAGGACGAAATCCGCCTTCTCCGCGCCGTTCTCGTCGTGGCGCATCTCGTCGAAAAGG
Source organism: uncultured Rhodospirillales bacterium (assembly GCA_913055885.1). GTDB lineage: Bacteria > Pseudomonadota > Alphaproteobacteria > Rhodospirillales > CAJXLG01 > CAJXLG01. Next base: position 373 of record CAJXLG010000221.1, on the reverse strand, counting down.
TGCCGCCCCAGGCCCGAGCGCTTGATGGTCTTGAGGTACTGCTTGGGGATGATCATGTCGGTATCGACATTGATCATGGGCAGCGGCGCGGCAATGCCGGTGAGGACGGTGAACTTCTCCATGATGGGGACTCCCGTGCTCGCGGGGGCCTAGCCGAAATCGCGCACGTCGGCGAGGTGCCCGCTGACGGCGGCGGCCGCGGCCATCGCCGGGCTCATGAGGTGGGTGCGGCCGCCGCGGCCCTGCCGGCCCTCGAAGTTGCGGTTGGAGGTGGCGGCGCAACGCTCCCCGGGGGCGAGGCGGTCGGCGTTCATGGCGAGGCACATGGAACATCCGGGCTCGCGCCACTCGAAGCCGGCCTCCCGGAAGGTCT
>CAJXLG010000220.1 GCA_913055885.1 uncultured Rhodospirillales bacterium | reverse complement strand
GCTACGTCCACAACCAGATGGGCCCGGACCTGGGCAAGATCGGCGTCCTCGTCGCCCTGGAATCCGAGGGCGACACCGCCAAGCTGGCGGAGCTGGGTCGCAACCTCGCCATGCACGTGGCGGCCACGCAGCCCCAGGCCGTGGACGTCGAGGGCCTCGATCCCGAGGTGGTGAAGCGCGAGCGCGCCGTCCTCGAGGAGCAGGCTCGCGAGAGCGGCAAGCCCGAGGAAATCGTCCAGAAGATGGTGGACGGCCGCATGAAGAAGTTCTACCAGGAAGCCGTCCTCCTGGAGCAGACCTACGTCATCGACAACGAAACGCCGGTGCGGCAGGTGCTGGAAAACGCCAAGGACGACGTGGGCGCGCCGGTGACCCTCAAGGCCTTCGACCGTTTCAACCTGGGCGAGGGCAAGGAAACCAAGGAAGAGGACTTCGCCAGCGAGGTGGCGGCCGTGGCCGGGCAGACGTAACCCGGCCCGGGTCCCGCCCCGCGCGGGCGTTCCCTTCCCGATCCCGTCCGGAGGTCCGGTGATGGCTGTCGATACCCGTTTCCGTCGCGTTCTGGTGAAGCTCTCGGGCGAAGGGCTTCTGGGCGATCAGGAGTACGGTATCGACAGCGCCACCGCCGACCGCCTCGCCGCCGAGGTGCGCACGGTGCGCAACCGTGGCATCGAGCTGGCCGTGGTGGTGGGCGGGGGCAACATCTTCCGGGGCGTGTCCGGCGTGGCGCGCGGCATGAACCGCACCACCGCCGACAACATGGGCATGATGGCCACTGTCATGAACGCCCTGGCGCTGCAGAGCGCCCTGGAGGCGCGGGACGTGCCCGCCCGGGTGCAGTCGGCCATTCCCATGGACGCGGTGTGCGAGCCCTATATCCGGCGCCAGGCGGTGCGCCATCTGGAAAAGGGGCGGGTGGTGATCTTTGCCGCGGGCACCGGCAACCCCTTTTTCACCACGGACACGGCGGCCGCCCTGCGCGCCGCCGAGACGGAGTGTGACGCGCTCCTCAAGGGAACCCAGGTGGACGGCGTCTATTCCGGGGATCCGCGGCGGGACGGGGAGGCGGTGCGCTACGGCAGCCTGAGCTACAGGGAGGTGCTGTCGCGGGACCTGAAGGTCATGGATACGTCGGCCATTTCCCTGGCGCGTGACAGCAATCTGCCGGTTCTGGTTTTCAATATTCATTCGCCCGGCAATCTAGGCGAAGTGGTGGCCGGGCGCGGGCGTTACACCATCGTTCATCAGGAGGTCTGAGGCGTGGCGGAGGACAATTTCAGCGACCTCAAGGAAGACCTGGAGCGGCGCATGGATGGCGCCGTCAAGGTCCTGGAAAAGGAGTTCGGCGGCCTGCGCACCGGGCGGGCATCGGCGTCGCTTCTGGAGCCCGTCACGGTGGAGGCCTACGGCACCCACATGCCCCTGGACCAGGTGGGGCTGGTGAGCGTGCCCGATGCCCGGACCCTGTCCGTCCAGGTGTTCGACAAGTCGCTCGTCAAGCAGGTGGAAAAGGCCATCCGTGATGCCGGGCTCGGCCTCAACCCGCAGGCCGACGGCAACCTCATCCGCATTCCCATTCCGCCCCTCACGGAGGAACGGCGGCAGGAGCTCGTCAAGGTGGCCCGCAAATATACGGAACAGGCCAAGGTGTCGGTGCGCAACGTGCGCCGCGACGGCATGGAGGCGCTCAAGAAAATGGAGAAGGACAGCACCATCTCCCAGGACGAGCACAAGCGCTATGCCGACGACGTGCAGAGCATGACGGACGAGCACATCAAGCGCATCGAGGAACACCTGGAGCACAAGGAAAAGGAAATCATGGAAGGCTAGAAAGGGCCACCCAGCACCATGAACATGGAGCCCGCCCAGCCCGATAATACCTCTCCGGTGCATGTCGCCATCATCATGGACGGCAATGGTCGCTGGGCGCGGCAGCGCGGCCTTCCCCGCGTGGCCGGCCACCGCCAGGGCGCCGAGGCGGTGCAGCGGGTCATCACGCGGGCGCGCGAGCGCGGCATCGCCCACCTGACGCTGTTCAGCTTCTCGGCCGAGAATTGGCGCCGGCCCGAAGGCGAGATCAACGATCTCATGGGGCTTCTGCGTCTCTATTTGAAGCGCGAACTGCGCCGGCTGAAGGAGCAGGGGATCCGGTTTCGGGTCCTGGGCGATCCGTCGCCGCTACCCGAAGACGTGCAGGGCCTGCTTGCCGACTGCGCCGAAGAGACGCGCAACAATGTGGCCATGACCCTGAATCTGGCCATCAATTACGGGGGCCGCGAGGAAATCGCCGATGCCGCCCGGGCCATGGCCCGTGACGCCGCGGCCGGGCGCCTGGAACCCGGGGATGTGGACCGCAGCGTGCTGGAGCAGTACCTCTACGCCCCGGACCTGCCGGACCCGGACGTCGTGCTGCGCACGTCGGGGGAGCAGCGCCTGTCCAATTTCCTGCTGTGGCAGTCGGCCTACGCCGAACTCGTCTTCGTGGACACCTTGTGGCCCGACTTCACGGGCGACGATCTCGACAATGCCCTGACCGAGTTCAACCGGCGGGAACGCCGGTTCGGTGCGCGCGTGGGGTAGGGGGCGATACCCGGTGCTGCGTGTACGCCTTCTTTCCGCCGTCGTGCTGGGCGTTCCCGCCCTGGCGGCCGTCTGGTTCGGGCGGCCGTGGTTCGACCTCCTGGTCGTGGCCGGGGCGGGGGTGCTGGCCTGGGAATGGGGGCTTGTCCTGGCAGTGCCTTTCGTCCCCGGGGGCCTTCTGGCCCTGGTGGCCACGGGCGCGGCGCTCGCCGCGGCCGCCCTGGGCGGAGGCATGGTGCCGGCCCTGGCCCTGGCGGCGGGAGGCATGCTCCTGGTGGCGGCCGCGGTGCGGGTGCTGGGGGGTGAACGCCCGCTGTGGCAGGCGGCGGGCGTCCCGTATGTCGCCCTCCCGGCGCTTGCCCTGACGTGGCTGCGCAGCGACGCGCCCGACGGGCGGCTCCTGGTCATCTGGGTCTTTCTGGTGGTATGGGCCACGGACGTGGGCGCCTATGCGGCGGGACGCGGCATCGGCGGCGTCCGCCTGGCGCCCCGGCTGTCGCCCAAGAAGACCTGGGCCGGGCTGGCCGGCGGAGTGGCCGCGGGGGCCGCGGCGGGGGCCGCCGTCTTTGCCCTCCTGCCGGGCGGCGCGGCCCCCGGACCGGGGGCTGCCGCGGCGGCCTTGCTGGCCGTGGCGGCGCAGGGGGGCGACCTTCTGGAGTCCGTCATCAAGCGGCGCTTCGAGCGCAAGGATTCCAGTGCCCTCATTCCCGGCCACGGCGGCCTGTTCGACCGGGTGGACGGCCTCCTGGTGGCGGCGCCCCTGGCCGCGCTGGTGTGGGCCATAACGGCAGTGGGGAGCGGATGACGGAAGGCGGGCAACCCCGAAGCGTGACCATCCTGGGGGTAACGGGCTCCATCGGGCAGAGCACCGCCGACCTCATTACCCGGGCCCCGGCCTGTTTCCGCGTGGAGGCCGTGACCGCCTACGGCAACGCCGAGGCCCTGGCCCGCGAAGCGCGGCGGCTGGGCGCGCGCCTTGCCGTGGTGGGCAATCCGGAGGCCTATGAGCGCCTGCGTGACGCCCTGGCGGGGAGCGGCATCCAGGCCGCCGCCGGCGAGCAGGCCGTGGTGGAGGCGGCCGGACTGGCGCCCACGCTGGCCGCGGCCCGGCGCGGTGCCATCATCGCCCTGGCCAACAAGGAAACCCTGGTGTGCGCCGGGGCGCTGGTCAAGGCCGAGGTGCGCCGCTCGGGCGCCACGCTGCTGCCGGTCGATTCCGAGCATTCCGCCATTTTCCAGGTGTTCGACCAGCGCCATCCGGAAACGGTGGAGCGCATCGTCCTGACGGCCTCGGGTGGCCCCTTCCGCACCGCCACGGAGGCGGAAATGGAACGCGCCGGGCCCGAGCAGGCGGTCGCCCATCCCAACTGGAGCATGGGGGCCAAGATTTCGGTGGATTCGGCCACCATGATGAACAAGGGGCTGGAACTCATCGAGGCGCACCATCTGTTCGACATGCCGCCGGAGCGCATGGACGTCCTGGTGCATCCGCAGTCGGTGGTGCACAGCCTGGTGGATTTCATTGACGGCTCCGTGCTCGCCCAGATGGGCGAGCCCGACATGCGCACGCCCATCGCCTATGCGCTGGCCTGGCCGACGCGCATGGCCTCCCCCGTGACGCGTCTCGATCTGGCCGCCTGGGGAAGCCTTACTTTCGAGGCGCCCGATCCCGCGCGCTTCCCGGCGCTGGACCTGGCCAGGCGGGCCTTGCAGTCGGGCGGCGCGGCCCCTACAATCCTGAACGCCGCCAACGAGGTCGCCGTGTCGCGCTTCCTGGCCGGCGAAATCCCCTTCCCGGGAATCGGCCGCATCACGGAGGCCGTGCTGGCGCGCCAGCCGGCGGCGGCCCCGGAAGACCTGGACGACGTGCTGGCCGTCGACCGCGAAGCGCGGCGCCTGGCCGCCGAAGCCCCTGCCTGAACCGGCGCTGATCCATGGCCATTCTCGAATTCCTGATCCCCTTCCTCATCATCCTCACCGTGGTGGTGTTCGTGCACGAGCTGGGCCACTTCCTGGTCGCCCGGCGCAACGGCGTGCGCGTGGA
>CAJXLG010000219.1 GCA_913055885.1 uncultured Rhodospirillales bacterium | reverse complement strand
CGCGCGCTCAAGATGGCGCGCAAGCGGTTCATGCGCGAGCACGGCCAGGTGTTCTGGATCCTGGGCATCATGCAGCGGTACTGGTACGCCAACGACAATCGCCGCGAGCGTTTCGTCAAGATTTGCCGCGATCCCGACGTGCAGCGCCTGACCTGGGAAGCGTACCTGCAGAAGGAACTGGTGCGCGCCGATCCGCTGGCCCACATGCGCATCTTCTTCAAGAACATCGCGCACCTGACGGGCTTGGCGCCGGTGTAACACCCTCGGGCCCGTGACAAGGCGTTTGGCGTACGCGCCCCATGCGAGGTGGCCTTCGGCCATCGACGGCGTGTCCCAGTGGTTCAGCACGAGGCCCTCACCCTGAGCTTGTTGAAGGGTGAGCCTGTCGAAGGGTGAGGTCGGCGGATCTCGGCCACCGCAGGCGAATCCGGTACGGGGCGGTCTTGTCCGACCGGGTGCATCCGGTCGCCTTGGCGCGCCGCTAAACCCCGCTCAGGCGGCCGCCGCGCCGGCGCTGGGCGAGCATGACGGTTCCGAGCAGCGCCAGGGCGGGCAGGAACATCAGCTTCTTGGGCGGGCGGTCGCTGGGGATCTTCACCGTTTCCACCGTCCAGCCCGGGCTGATGCCGTAGTCCTTGGCCGGGGTATTGAAGGGCACGCGCAGCACCTTGGCCGTGCCGTTCCGGACGTTGAGCACCAGACCCGCTTCGCGCAGCCGCGCCGCGCCGTCTGCCTTCTCGCCCAGGGGCAGAAGGATGGTCTTTTGCACCTGCTCGCCGCTGAACGTCATGCCCGACACGATCAGGCGCAGGTTCGCGTCGGCCGGGCGCTGCTCGGCGAGTTCGACGATCCGGGCCGGATCGCGGTCGGCGAAGGGCGGGTGGATCATGTCCATCCAGTACCCGGGCCGCAGGAGAGTGAACGCGACCAGGATCAGCGCCGCGATCTCCCACCCGCGGCACCGGGTCATGAAGTAGCCCTGCATCGCCGCGGCGAAGATCAGCATCGCGCCCAATCCGGCGGCGATGGTGAGGGCAAGCCCAAACGGGCCGCCCACGTCGATCAACAGGAGCTGGGTGTTGAAGACGAAGATGAACGGCAGGATCGCCGTGCGCAGCGAGAACATGAACGCCGTGGCGCCGGTGCGGATGGGATCCGCGCCCGAGATGCCAGAGGCGGCGAACGCGGCGAGCCCCACGGGCGGTGTGACGTCCGCCATCAGGCCGAAGTAGAACACAAAGAGGTGGACCGCGATCAGCTCCACCGCGAGGCCGACTTCCGCGCCGAGCTGGACGATCACGGGGGCCATCAGCGAGGAGACCACGATGTAGTTCGCCGTCGTGGGCAGCCCCATTCCAAGAATCAGGCACATCACGGCCGTGAGCAGGAGCATCAGGATCACGCTGTCGCCCGCCAGCGTTTCCACGAACGCTGTCATCACCTGCCCGATGCCGGTGAGGGTGACCGTGCCCACGACGATGCCGGCCGTGGCGGTGGCAATGGCGACGGCCACCATGTTGCGCGGCGCGGCCACCAGGCCCTCGACAAGGTCGGCGAAACCGTGCACGGCGGCGCCGAGCGCCGCACCCGTACGCCGGAACAACGCCAGCAGCGGGCGCTGCGTGAGCAGCACCACGAGCAGGAACACCACCGCCCAGAACGCCGCCAGGCTGGGCGATAGCCGCTCCACCAGGAGCATCCAGATCAGCACCGCGATGGGCAGCAGGAAATGCAGCCCCGCCTTCAGCGTCGGACCGAGGCGTGGCGTGGTCTCGGCCTCCATGCCCGCCGCTTCGAGGTCGGGCTGGCGCGCCGCGATCCAGGTGAGCGCGACATAGAGCGCGGCCACGCCGGGTGCGACGGCCCAGGGCGCGCCGCCCCCGAGCACGCGCTCAAGGAAGGCAACGGCGTAATAGATCGCGCCCACGGCGATGACGAGGCTGGTGGTGATCAGCCCCAGGCGGAGCAGCCGCGTCGCCAGCGGCCCGCGCGCGGGCTTGTCGATGCCCTGCATGCCCGCCTTCACCGCCTCCAGGTGGACGATGTAGAGCAGGCCCGCATAGGACATAATTGCGGGCAGGATGGCGTGCTTGATCACCTCGACGTAGGTGATGCCCACGTATTCCATGATCAGGAACGCGGCTGCGCCCATCACCGGCGGCATGATCTGGCCGTCCACCGACGCGGCGACCTCCACCGCGCCGGCCTTGTGCCCGGGAAAACCCGTGCGCTTCATCAGCGGGATGGTGAAACTGCCCGTGGTCACGGTGTTGGCGATGGAGGAACCGGAGATCAGGGCCATCATGCCCGAGGCGAGCACCGAGGTCTTGGCGGGGCCGCCGCGCAGGTGCCCGAGCAGCGCGTAGGCCAGTTTGATAAAGAAGTTTCCCGCACCGGCGCGGTCGAGGAGCGTGCCGAAGAGGACGAACAGGAAGACGAAGCTGGTGGACACGCCGATGGGCACGCCGAACACGCCCTCCGTCGACCACTGGTGGTTCACCGCGCGTTCGAGGCTCGCGCCCTTCCAGCGGATGACGTCGGGCAACACCTCGCTGTTGCCGAAGAAGACGTAGCCGAGGAAGACCAGCGCCACCACGACCAGGGGCAGGCCGATGGCGCGCCGGGTCGCCTCCAGCAGGAGCACCACACCGGTCGCGCCCACGGCGATGTCGTACCAGGTGGGCGAGGCCGGCCGGGCCGATATTTGCTCATAGAACAGGAACAGGTATGCCGCGCAGAACGCGCCGGCGACGGCCAGCGTCCAGTCGAGCGTCCGTCCCGCCCGGCTGGGCCGCCCGCGGATCAGCGGGAACAGGGCGAATGCCAGGAAAATGGCGAAGGCCAGGTGGAGCGAGCGGGCCTGCGCGCTGTTCAGAACGACGGGGCCGATCAGGAAGGGCAGCGGCGAGGCGTACCAGAGCTGGAACAGCGACCACGCCAGACAGACGGCGATCACCACCGCCGCCGCCGGGCGGCTGGCGATGCCGCCGTGGTCGTCCGCCGCGGTGAGCAGCCCTGATAGATGGTTCAAGCCGAACCGTGCCCTCGCCTCGGTCATGATTCCCGACCCCCGTCGCGTCGCGCCCTGTCGCGTCGTCACGCCCGGCATACAAAACGCGGCCGGAGGAGCGAACCCCTCCGGCCGCGAAGGGCGATTCAGGGACCGGGATTACTTCAGCCCGGCCTCCTTGAAGTACTTCATTGCACCGTCGTGGATGGGCGCGTTCAGCCCCTGCTTGACCATGGTATCCGCCTTCAGGTTGGCGAGGGCGGGGTGCATGTTCTTGAACTTGTTGAGGTTCTCGAACACGCCCTTGGTGAATTCATAGACCACCTCGTCCGAGACATCGGCGGAGGTCACCACCACCGCGCGCATACCGAAGGTGGTCGTGGGCTCGGGGTTGTTCTCGTACATCCCGCCCGGGATGGTGACCTTGGAATAATAGGGGCGGGCCTCGATCAGCTTCTGGATGGGCTTGCTGTCCAGCGAGACGAGCTGCGCCCCGCAGGTGCTGGCCGCCTCGGACACGCCCGCGCTGGGGTGGCCGACGATCCAGGCGTAGGCGTCGATCTGGCCGTCGCACAGCGCCGAGGCCTGCTCGGCGGACTTGAGCTTGGCCGCCAGCGCCAGATCGTCGAAGGTCATGTCGAACTGGTCGAACAGCATCTTGTTGGTGGCGAGCGCACCCGAGCCCGGGTCGCCCACGTTGACCTTCTTGCCTTTGACGTCACGGAAGGATTCGATCCCGGAGTCCGCGCTCGCCATCGCCGTGATCGACTCGGCGTGGATGGAGAAAACCGTGCGCAGATCCTTGGCGGCGTTTCCGTCGAACTTCTTGTTGCCCTCGTGGGCGTGATAGACCCAGTCGGCCTGCGCGATGCCGAACTCCAGGCCGCCGGAATGAACGGTCTTGATGTTGTAGACCGAAGCGGCCGTGGATTCGACGGTGCAGCGGATGCCGTGCTCATCCGTGCGCTGGTTCATCAGCTTGCACATCGCGCCGCCGGACGGGTAGTAGACGCCCGTGACACCGCCCGTGCCGATGGTGACGAACTGCGTGTCCTGGCCGTGCGCCGGCGCGCCCGCGAGCGCGACACCCGCGAGGGCGAACGCGGCCGCCCCCATGCCGGCCGTGCGCCGCAGTGAACTGCCGATGGGCATGGTCTGCCTCCCTTTGTCGGTCGTTCCTTGGAACCGCCGGGGTGATCCCGGTATTGTGGCAAATCCGGTCTATCAAACGCCGCCGCCCGGAAAAAATGGGTCGCTCCGGTGGCCTTTCGGGGAGGCGGTGGCGGCGTCCGGGCTTGGCAGGTTCCCCCGTGTGCCGCTATGCCCTCGCGGCATGTCCCGTCTCGCCATCCGCGCCATGCCCGGCGTCTTCGTGCTGCTCTGGAGCACGGGCTTCATCGGGGCGAAGTACGGCCTGCCCTACGTCGAGCCGTTCACCTTCCTCAGTGTCCGGTTCGCCATCGTCACGGCGATCCTGTTGCCCGTGGCGCTGGTCCTGCGCGCACCCTGGCCGCGCTCCCCGATGCTGGTGGCGCACGTTGCCGTGGTCGGTCTGCTCGTGCACGCGACCTACCTGGGCGGCGTGTTCTCCGCCATCGACCGCGGCCTGCCCGCGGGTGTGGCGGCCCTGATCGTGGCGCTGCAGCCGCTGGTGACGGCGGTGGTCGTGGGCCCCGTCCTGGGCGACACGGTAAC
>CAJXLG010000218.1 GCA_913055885.1 uncultured Rhodospirillales bacterium | reverse complement strand
AGGCCGCGGACGTCGGGCAGGCCGAGGTCCAGGAGCACGATGTCGAAATCCGCCTCGGCCAGGGCGTCGGTGGCCTCGGCGGCGGTGCCCGCCGTGGTAAGGCCCAGGCGCCCGCCCCAGATTTCCCCCAAGGTGGTATGGAAAAAGTGGGCGTCGCCGGGGTTGTCTTCCACAAGGAGCAGGCGCAGGGTCTCGGGCATGCTGGTCATGCCTCCCTCGATACGGGGTTCACCATCTTTGGGCCCCGGGTAGCGTTTCAACCGGACCGTGGCAAGCGTCGCGACGTCTTGCGCCCGTTGCCGGGAGTCGGCATGTTGCGCCGCACGTAACATGTGCCGGGCAGCCGCCCGCGAGTCGCAACCTCGAAACGAAAGGCCGCAGTAATGGATCTGGATCGCGTGACCATCGGCAACGCGCCGCCGCACGACCTCAACGTTGTTGTGGAAATCCCCCTGCGCGGGATGCCGCCCGTGAAATACGAGCTGGACAAGGAATCCGGCGCCATGATGGTGAGCCGGTTCCTGCACACCGCCATGTACTATCCCGTCAACTACGGCTTCCTGCCCCACACCCTGGCCGAGGACGGCGACCCGGCGGACGTCTGCGTGGTGGGCCAGACGCCGGTGATTCCCGGCGCGGTGCTGCGCTCGCGGCCCATTGGCGTGCTCGTCATGGAGGACGAGGAGGGCCAGGACGAGAAGATCCTGGCGGTGCCCCACGCCACGCTCCATCCCTTCTACGCCGACGTCGAGGAGTACGGCGACCTGCCGCCCATCCTGCGCGACCAGATCAAGCACTTCTTCAGCCACTACAAGGACCTGGAGGAAGGCAAATGGGTCAGCGTCAGCGACTGGCGCGGCGTGGATGAGGCGCACCGCCTTATCAACGAAAGCGTCGAGCGTTATCGTCGGGAAAGCTGATCCCCGGCGACGACAAGGAGGGCCCCATGGCTGCCATTCCCGTGGACCGCATGCGCGTGGTGGAGGGCGACATCACGAAACAGGATGTGGACGCGGTGGTGAACGCGGCCAACGAATCCCTTTTGGGCGGCGGCGGGGTGGACGGCGCCATTCACCGCGCCGCCGGCCCCGGCCTCCTGGAGGAATGCAAGGGGCTGGACGGCTGCCCCACCGGCGAGGCCCGGCTTACGGGCGGCCACAACCTGCCCGCCCGCTGGGTGGTGCACACCGTGGGCCCGGTGTGGCGCGGCGGATCGAGCAACGAGGATCAGCTTCTGGAAAACGCCTATCGCAACAGCATGCGCACGGCCCGCGAGGCCGGGGCGCGGAGCGTCGCCTTCCCGGCCATCAGCACCGGCGCCTACGGCTTCCCGCCCGACCGCGCCGCCCGCATCGCCGCCCGCGTCGTGGGCGGGGAACTGGCGGAACACGATGGGCCGGAGGAAGTGGTCTTCGTCTGTTTCGACGGCGAATCGGCCAGGCACCACCGCGAGGCCCTGGAAAGCCTGAAGGGGTGAGGCCCTTCAGGTGCCCTCGACGATCCGGAAAAGGTTCATATGGGCGGCCTTTTCGGCCGTCAGAACCATGATGTCTCGTTGCTGAATTCCGTAGGCCCGGGCCAGCGGCCGGAAAACCTTCCGAAAGCCTTCGGTCGCCTGTTGGAAAGACGGGTCCTCGGGACGGGTTATGACCAGAATGAACTGGATCGTTTCCTGGAAAAGCGAAGGGTCGTCAAAGCCCGGCGGAAGCGGGCACCTGTCCTTGGGGTGTAATCGGTTAAGGGCATGGGCCTTCCAGTACAAAAGTGTTTGCCATAGTTTTGTGTGGACTTCCTGAAACCGGACGCGGCGCAGGGAATCGCCCGATGCCGCTGTCGTGTCCGGGTGGGGCAGGCTGGATTTCAGTTCGACGATGGAAAAGATATTCCCGCGCTTGGGGGAGCGTTGCCAAACGACGAAATCCGCGGGACGAAAACCACTTTTGTCCGTAACGGATTGCGGCGCCGATTCGGGGAAAAATGTCCTGTCTTCATCAAGAGCCATGCGGAGGCCGGATTCGTGCGGAAAAAAAGCCATTTCAGAACGCCAGATTGACCTCTTCTTCGTACAGCCGGATTGCTTCATCGACGATCGGGTTTTCCGGCATGCCGTCCACAAGGTCGTCAATGGTGTGTTCTCCGGCACTTCCAAGATTGAGTACGGGCATGCTTTTTCCCCGTTCGGTCGCTAATATCTGAAGTTTCTTGAGGACAAAATACGAGTGAGTCGCCATGAAGACCTGAACGCCGTCCCGGACAAGCGCCTGAAGAATGTCCAGGAAAGTGGTTGCAAGAGCTGGATGCAGAAATGATTCCGGTTCATCAATGAATAAGATGGAATCCGGGGACAGGCTCCGGTTGACGATGAGGCGGTCCAGAATGGCGATCTTTTTGATCCCTTCGGCCGTTAGGGAAACCGGGAAGCGCTGCTTGTTGTGTTTGCGGTCGAAGTGCCATCGGCCCCCCTCGTACTGGATGCGACCGCCGAGTTCTTCTTCCAGCCGGCGTCGTGCGTTCCCGAAAGGAGGGGCGCCCCGGCTGGGCTCGCGTTCGAGAAGAAGAAGAAGGTCGTAAACAGTATCGTCGAAGCCGAACTTTTCTTCCTGGCGTGATTCTTTCACGATCGGGGCAATGGAAAGCACTTCCTTGCCGGGAATGAAAATGGAATAACCTGGCCTTCCTTCGCCTGAACGGTCTATTTCTCCGATATTGCTTTCGGCATGGTATGTGAAGCGGAAACGCGTGGGGTCAAGAGGCGACCCGTCCTCCCCACCAAGGACCAGTTCAATGTGACAGGGGTTCTCCTCCGGCTTGGGCTTGCGTACGAGTTGGCCCAGGCGGTCGGGCTGGAAAGTCCATATGAGCTTGTGGCTTAGAATACGTCGCATATCCCCCGATGGGTTACGGCCGATGGCTTCCCGGCTACGGACGCATGCATACAACACCTTCAACAGCAGCGTCTTGCCGCTGTCATTGGGGCCGATCATGACGTTGAAGCCTGCCCCGGGCTGCCAGTCGAGTTCCTCGAACAGCGTGAAATTTTCGAGATGAACCCGGGAAACCCGGCTGGCCGTTGCGGGCTTTGTCTCGTTCATCCGTTTTCCCCGCCGCTGTCACCATCCTCCTGCTCCCCCGGCTCGGCCAGGGCGTAGGAAGAGCGGTCCGCCTTGGGGCGCTCGCCCTTGATCTCCTCGGCGGTGACCACGTAGTAGCCGATCTCGGCGACGTTGGTGGCGTGGTCGCCGATGCGCTCGATGTTCTTGGCGACGAACAGCAGGTGGGAACAGGGCGTGATGTTGCGCGGGTCCTCCATCATGTAGGTGAGGAGCTCGCGGAAGAGGCTGGTGTGCATGTCGTCCACTTCCACGTCGCGCTCCCACAGGGCCTGGGCCCGTTGGGCATCGCCCTGAAGGTAGGCGTCGATCACCTCGCGCAGGATCTCGTGGGCCAGATAGCCCATGCGCACGGCCGTGCGCACGGGCGAGGGAAGCGGATTGCCCTCCAGGCTCAGGACGCGCTTGGCGATGTTGGCCCCGTAGTCGCCGATGCGCTCCAGCTCCGCCGAGACCCTGAGGGCCGCCACCACCGCGCGCAGGTCGTCGGCCACCGGCTGGCGCAGGGCGAGCACGCGCACGGCGTTGTCCTGTACCTGGTGGTTCAGGGCGTCCACGCGCTCGTCGTCACTGATCACCTCGCCCGCCAGCTCGCGGTCCTGTTGGTCCAGGGCCTCCAGGGCCCGGGCGAAATTGCTCTCGGCGAGGCCCCCCATCTCGCCCAGCGTCGTGCGCAGGCGTTCCAGTTCCTCGTCGTAGCTGCGGACGATGTGCCGGTCCTCGGTCATGGTTCCTCCGTACCCTGGCCGGCGGCCGTGGCCACCGGAAGATAGACGGTGAAGGTGCTGCCTTCCCCTTCCGCCGATTCGATTTCCAGGGCGCCACGATGGCGCGTCAGGATGTGCTTGACAATGGCGAGCCCCAGCCCGGTTCCGCCCAGGCTGCGGGAGCGCGCCTTGTCCACGCGATAGAAGCGTTCCGTGAGCCGCGGCAGGTGTTCGCGCGGGATGCCCTCGCCCTCGTCCGTTATGGACACGACCACCGCGCCGTCGCGCAGGTGCGGCTGGCGGCCCACCGGCGGGGCGGCGGCCATGTCGGCCGTGACGGTCACGGTGCTCCCGGCGCCGCCGTACTTGATGGCGTTGTCCACAAGGTTCTGGAAGACCTGCGCCACCTGGTCCGGGTCGCCGGGAACCACGGGCAGCCCGTCGGCAACGCGGACGTCCAGGGTGATCCCCTGCTGGTCGGCATTGAGGGCCACCGCCTTGCGCACGCGTTCCAGCACCTCGGCGACGTCCACGGGGTCCGTGGGGCGGCTGGCCTCCGCCAGCTCGATGCGCGAAAGCGACAGCAGGTCGTCGATGAGCCGCGACATGCGCGCGGCCTGCTCGTGCATGATGGGCAGGAAGCGCGCCCGCGCGTCGGGGTCGTCGCTGGCCGGGCCCTGCAGGGTCTCGATGAAGCCGGTGAGGGTGGCCAGTGGCGTTTTGAGCTCGTGGCTGGCGTTGGCCACGAAATCGGCGCGCATCTGTTCCATGCGCCGCACTTCCGTGAGGTCATGAAGCACCAGGAGTCCCACCGCCTGTTCGGCCACGGGCTCGGGCAGGCCGGCGGCCGTGGCCTGCAGCTCACGACGCACCGGGCCGGGGAGGACGACCTCCACGGTGTACCGCGATTCGCTGCCCCCCAGGACGACGTCCACGGCCTCCAGCACTTCCGGGCTGCGC
>CAJXLG010000217.1 GCA_913055885.1 uncultured Rhodospirillales bacterium | reverse complement strand
GGCCTGGGGTCGGCGGACGACGAGGCCCCCACGGCCCTCCAGTACATGACGGCATGGACCGGACAACACGTGGTGACCGAGGGCATGCGCGAGACGGGCGCCGACGAAGCCGCCATCCGCCGCCATCTCGAAGACGACCGGGGGCTGGACCCGCGTTTTCACGATCTTCTTTTGGACCCCGTTTACGCGCCCTTGTTCGGCGTCGCCCGCACCCCACTGACGGCCCATCCAGGGCCCGACGCGGCCCCGGAAGGGCTGGAAGCGGTGCGGGGCTGGCTGGACGCGGCGCGCGACAGGGTGGAAGCCAGCGGCCGCGAGGTCATGGCGAGCCTGGCGGACGTCGAGGCCATGCCGCCCGCCCGCGCGATCAACCCGCCGCCACGGGCCGTGCTGGACGATCATCCCCTCGTCCTGCCGCCCCATCAGGACGCCGTGTTGGCGGCGCTGGAAAACGGCGGCGCCGGTCTCGACGCGGCGATGCCGGGCGGTCTCTCCGTGGGCACGGAAGCGCCGCCGCTGATGCCGGCGGCCGCTCTGACGCCCCCGCCTTCCGCCTTCGCCAACGGTCGCCCGGCGTGGGACCGCCTGGTGGCGCCCCTGCCCGCGGACCTGGATGACGCCGGCCATTACCCCCCGCACGCCGTCACGCGCGGCCTCGCCCGCGCCAACGCCCTGCTGGACCGCTACACCGAGGCTATCGTCCACCGGGCCGAGCGCCTGGAACGGCAGGGCGAGGACATCCAGTGGGAACACGAGGTACTCAGCCACACCCTCGACGCCCGCGACAAGCTGACGGCTGTCGGCCCCGTGATCCAGGCCCTGCGCCGAACCCTCGAAACCGGCGACCCGGCGGCCGCGGCCGATGCCCTGACCGAGGCCGGGCACCGGCTCCACGAGGGGCGGTCCGATGCCGACCTGCCCGATCCGGCGGA
This sequence comes from uncultured Rhodospirillales bacterium, assembly GCA_913055885.1. GTDB lineage: Bacteria > Pseudomonadota > Alphaproteobacteria > Rhodospirillales > CAJXLG01 > CAJXLG01. Next base: position 3,859 of record CAJXLG010000217.1, on the reverse strand, counting down.
CGGGCCCACGGCCCTGGAGAGCCTGCGTCGCCCGGAAAGCCGGGGGGACGGCTGGCCCGGCCCGAAGGGCGTGGTGCTGGACGCGGCGGGCGTGCTGCATCCGACGGAAAGTACCTTCGCCCGCGCCCCCCGCGACCGGGAGCCGGCGCGGGGGGCGCTCGTCCACGCCGGGCCCCTGGCCGAGGCCCTGCCGGGCCTGAGCCACACCCCGGAGGCGACGGCCCGCGCCCTGTGGCACGAAGTGGCCCGTCCGGGCATCGCCCGGCGCGGCGACACCGACGCCCGCGCGGCCGTGGCGGGGATCATTCCCATCGGCACGGCGCAACCCGTCCTTTCCACCGGCCGCGACACCGCTCCGGCCCCGTTCGCCGGCCCCAGACAGGGAGAAACAGCCATGGCGGCGCCTTTCGACATGCTCCGAACCGCCGACGCCCGGGTGGACAACTGGCGGCCGGTTCCCGCCGGGTACCGCATGCGCCTGGCCGCCCATCCCGACGCCACGGGCCACGTGGTGGCCCGTTGGGACGCCGCGCGCGCCGGGTGGCGGCTGGACGGCCCCGACGGCGCCCCTGCCGACGGCGTCTATCCCGACCTGGGCCGCGCCCGGGCGGCCGTCGTCGAGGCCGTGGCCTTCTCGGCGGGCAGCGACGCGCCCCTGTTCGGCGGCCCCCGGCCGCGCCCGCGCCAGGACATCGCCTTCGGCCGGCGGCCCGCCACCCGCCGGGAAGCGGGGGTGCGCGAGGTCCTGGGCGAGATCGCCCGCAGCGAGCTTGTCCGCATCAAGACGGAATACGACGCCGCCCGGGCCCGCGCTCCCGAGGGCGAAGCGCCCCCCGCCCTGGCCTTCGCCCGGCTGTCCACGGGGGCCGAGCCGGCCGGGGACGACGCAAGCCGTGTTTTCGCCGACGGCACCCGCATCTGGCTGGGCCCGCGCGCCGACGGCACGGCGGCGCGCGAGCTGGAAGGCATCGCCCGGACCATCAATCCGGGCCTGCGGGTGGAGGTGCGCCGCGACCTTTCGGGGCAGGGGGCGGGCGTCGGCCGTTCCGGCGGCGGCAGCGGCCGCCAGCCCATCGCCGGCTTCTACGACGCCATGGCGGGCGCGGCCACGCTGTCCCTGACGCCGCCCATGAACACCACGCCCCAGGAACAAGCCATGCACGAGGCCTGGCATTCCATCGAGAGCCTTCTCGCCCCCGCCGAGAAAGCGGCCCTGCGCCTGGCCTATCCGGGCAACCATGCCGTCGAGGCCGCCCTGGTGGACCTGGGCACGGCCGACCGCGCGGCGCTTCAGGGTCTGGGCGACACGGACGCCATCGGTCTGGCCTATTCCCGCTATCACGAGGGGCGCAAGGCCGACCTGGCCGGATTGCTGCGGCCCGAGGGCGAAACGCCGTTGACGGCCGCGCAGGAGGCGGCCCTCGATGCCCTGTGGCGGGCCGTGGCGGCGCCTTCCGACACGGCCCGCCAACACGAAGCCGACCTGCACGCCCGGCGGCCCGAACGCTATCCGCACGAGGAACGGGTGGCTTATGCCTTTCAGCGCTGGGGCCTGGAACGCTACCGTAACGGCGTGCCGCTGGGCGCGCCGGACCAGGAACCGGCCCATGTCCGGCCCCATCGTTTCGAGGGCACCTTCGGCCGCGTCGCGCGCTTCCTGGGCCGGCTGCGCGGCTGGATGCGCGACAAGGGGCTGTTGGCCAAGCGCGACCGCTCCTTTGCGGCGGAAGACGACGCTACCGCCACCCCGTCACCGGCCGTGGAGCGCATTTTCCGGGCCGCCTGGCGCGGCGAGATCGGGCGGCGCACGGACGCCACGACGGCGCTCACCGGCACCGACGGCCATGCCGGCACCCTCGCCCATCACCCCGCCACGCCGGCACAGGCGCGCGCGCCCGGCGCCGGGCCCGTTCTGCCGCCGGCGCCCGGGTCGCCGGCGGCGGCCCTGCAAATGGTGCGCGCCCGGCGCGAGACGATCGCCGCCTCCACCGGCGACGACGCCCGCGCCACCCGGGATCCGTCCCTCGACCTTCTGCGCCAGATGCTGGGCGGCACACCGGGTGACGACGGCGAAGGAGAAGACGCCGACGAGCGGCCGGCCGACGACCAGGGCCCGGACTCCCCGGAGGCGCTGCGCGCCATGGCCGCCGCGGGCCAGCTCACCCCGGAGCAGATCAAGACCCTGGCGGAAGCGGGCCGCGAGCAGGTGGAACAGCAACGCCAGTCGGCCTTCGGCGGCTTCATGGAGGCCCTGGAAGCGGCGCAGGCGCAACAGGCCCCCGGCGACGGCCAGCCGTTCGACATGGATCACCAGATCGCCATGGCGCGTGCCCGGGGGCTCGATCCCGTGGTGAACCCGGGCGAAGCCATCGACTGGGAAAGCGCCATGGCGGCGTTCGACAGCCACGGCCTGGACGACGTGGCGGCGCCGGAAACTATCCAGCGTGCCTCGGACACCGCCCGCTGGGCCATGGACCACGACCCGGACGGCCTGGGAAGCTGGGTGGACCGCATCGGAACCCAGAGCGTCGGCGAGCTGCCCGATCTCTACGCGGCCGTCCACGCCATTGCCACGGCCCCCGATCCCGCCACCCTGGCCGCCGGGGAGGTGGCCCACGCCCGTTGGTACGACCGCGCCTTCGACCATCCCGACAACACCATCTGGGGGCTGCCCCGGGGCGAGGCTCTGCGCGACGACCTGGACGGCATCCTCCAGCGCATGAATCTCGACGCCGACTCCCGCGCCGCGGCGGAACAGGACGTCCACCGCATCACGGCCACCCTCGACCGGGCGCCCTACCTTACCAAGGCCCTGGAGGAGGCCGGCCCGGACAACCCGCGTTCCGGCCGCATCGCCGGCGCCGCCGTACGCCAGGCCGGCCTGGACGGTCAGGCCCCCTTCACTGACGCGGATATGACGGCCATGCGCGCCGCCTCCCTGAACCGCCAGGGCCGCGCCAGGCTCATGGACCTCAACGACGCCGTGGCCCGGCTGCGCGACGCCGGCGGCGATCCCGAGCAGATCCGCCTGATGGAGGAGTCCCTCGCCCGCCTGTGGGAGATCCGCAACGGCTGGCAGGGCCACACGGCGCGCACCACCTTCGAGGCCCTGCAAAGCCGCCTGGACGCCGACGAGTACGGCCTGTTGTGGGACCACGCCACGAACACCCTGGCCCAGGAGATGCAGCGCCTGGGCCGCGAGGCCGTGGCCGAGCGCGTCGGCCCCGAGGGCCTGGCCGCCATCGACCGGCACATGGAAACGGCCGTGGAGACGGGCGATGCCGCGCGGGCCGCCTGGGACGCGGCGGACGCCCGCTTCGGCCCGGACTTCGCCCGCCTGCGCCGCGCCTTCGCCGTCACCCAGGACCCCGACCGCCGGGCCACCCTGCGGCAGGAGCACGACACCCTGGTGGACGCCTACGCGGCCTTCCTGGAAGAGCAGGGCGTCACCCTGGAGCGCGTGGCCCAGGCGGGCCAGCATCCCCTGGGCGGCACGCAGCCGCGCCCCGTGGCCCTGGCCGATGACGGCACCTACAAGCCGGAGGCCCTCACCCACGCCGAGCGCGCCCTGGCGGACTTCGCCGACCGGGCCGCCCGCAAACAGGCCGGCGGGGAAACGGAACAGTCCCTGCGGCGCGAGACGGCGCGCGTGGTCGCGCGGCTGTACGAGGGCGTCGCGCATGCCGGCGAGGCGGCGGAAACCCCGGACAGGGCCCGGGCCATCGCCAACCAGGCCCTGCACGCCTATGCCGACAGCCCCCTGGTCGGCCAGCAGGTGGACGGCATGGCCCTGGGCCGGGCCCTGGAGGCGCTGGTGGCGGCGGCGCCCCTCGCCCGGAGCCGCAAGGACCAGGCGCGG
>CAJXLG010000216.1 GCA_913055885.1 uncultured Rhodospirillales bacterium | reverse complement strand
CAGCTTCTCTTTACCAAGGATTTTGGACGCGTTCTTCTGATCATCAGCGGGATCATGATGGCTATTGGGGCTTTGATCATTAAAAAGATGGTTTACATCAGGATCTAGCAAAAGCCATAATTAGGAGACTATAGAAATGGACATTATGAGCATTCCCTTATTTATATCAGGCCTTGGTTTTATCTCCATATGTTTTCTCCTTTACGGGCTTTACCATTACTATCAAGCTGTGACCGTGAAAAAAAAGATGTTGTACAAGATACAGCAGTATAAGCCTGAATATAACGAATTTTCAGACACGCTTTCCCCAAGCGAAGAGCAGGGGCTGGAAAAAACGGGTTTTAATCGCTTCCTGGGTATAGTGGGCAAACTGGTTTTGCACAGCGAGCCACACGAGTCGGAGGGGATTATGCGCACCAGGTTTTGGCAGGCTGGAATATCAAACCCATATGCCATACACATGTTTTGGGGGGTAAAAATTGTCCTTGCTTTCGCTATGGCGGTTATCTTTGTTGTGGCAGTGTTTCTCTTGGATGCAACCTTAACCCCTACGAAAACTTTGGGAATAGCCCTGGCTCTGGCCCTTGTAGGGCTCTATCTGCCCGACTTGTGGCTGAACATCAAGACCGGGCACCGCAAGGAAAGATTGGCGCGCAGCTTTCCGGACGCCCTGGATCTCATGGTCGTCTGCGTGGAGGCGGGAGTGGGTCTTGATTCCGCCTTCAACCGTGTGGCCGAGGAATTCAGCCTGGCCAGCCCGGACATCAGTAAGGAATTCAAGTATGTCACTCTCGAGCTAAGGGCGGGCAAGTCCAGGAAAGTGTCCCTGGAAAACCTGGCCAGGCGCACCGGCCTGGAAGAGATCAAGAGTTTCGCCGGCCTGATGATCCAGACCATGCAGTTCGGCACGAGCATAAGCCGGGCACTCCGGGTCCATGCCGAGGCGTTCCGAACCAAGCGCAGACAGAAAGCAGAGGAAATGGCTGCCAAGCTGCCGGTAAAAATGCTCATTCCCATCGCGCTGTGCATCTTCCCGGCCCTGTTCATTGTCATCCTCGGCCCGGCAGTGATCCGCATCTTCGATGTCCTTCTCCCCTCTCTGGGCGGATAACCCCAAAAACAAGGGATTCACATGGCACTCCGCATCGCCTTTCTCGCCCTCTTAGGGCTCCTTTTGACCGGTTGCGCCACTTCAGGGCAGATGGGCCACCTCGCCGAAGAAGCCCGAAGAAGCCAGCCCAAGCCGGAAAACATGTCCCCGCGGGAGCTGGAACGTTCCGGAGACGCGGCAGTAGGGCAGGATCAACCGCACAGGGCCCTGATGAGATACACCCTGGCCCTGGAAAAGGATCCGGACAACCCGCACCTGCTGCGCAAGGCGACGGCGCTCTTTGCCGCCGACGACCGCATGGACAGGGCCGCCGGCCTGGCGCAACGCCTGCTCAAGGCGGAGCCGCACGATACCGTCGGGAACATTGTCGCCATGGCCGACGCGGCGCGCGCCGGGGCCTGGAAGCGGGCGCAGGCGCGCATCGACGCCCTGCCCGACAACAGCCTGACCGATTTCATGACGCCCCTGCTGGGCGCCTGGACCAACGCCGCGCGCGGCGACGTGCCGGGCGCCCTGCGCGGGCTCAGGGTGACGGAGAAGCGTTCCGACTACGCCCATCTGTACCACTTCGCGGCGGGCCTGGTGGCGGCCTGGGCGGACCAGCCGGACACGGCGCGTGAGCACTTCGCCGCCGTGGTGGAGAGTGACCGCCAGCTTTCCGTGGGAATGGTGCGGCTCCTCATGGCCTTCTACCGCCGGCACGGCGACGACGACGTCGTGCGCAAGCTGGAAAAGGCGGTCCACGGCGGCGCGGCCTCGCCCCTCATGGACCCGGCCCTGTTGGCCGAGAAGCCGGGGCCCCTGGTGCCCACGGCGCGCGACGGCATGGCGCGCTCGCTCTTCACGCTGGGCATGGTGCTCAACGCCCGCAAGGCGCACGACCTGGCGCTGGTCTTCGGGCGTGCCGCCCAGTGGACGGCCACCCGCGACATGGCCCTGCCGGCCATCATGGTGGCCGAGATCTTCGAGAACAAGAAACGCTACGCCAGGGCGAACGCGGCCTACACCCGGGTGCCCGACGGCGACGCCGGCGCCCGCTGGGTGGCCCGCCTGCGCACCGCCACCAACCTCGATAAGCTGGGCCGGACGGACGAGGCCGTCGCCCTGCTGCGCGACCTGGCCGCCGAGCGGCCGGACCGCCGGCGGCCGCTGGTGACCCTGGGCGACATCCTGCGCGGGCACGAGCGCTTCGCCGCGGCCGAGAAGGCCTATACCCGGGCCATCGAGCGCCTGGACGACCTGTCCGCGGAGGACTGGGTGCTGTTCTACGCCCGCGGCATGGTGCGCGAGCGCCAGGACCAGTGGGCCGGGGCGGAAAAGGACCTGCGCAAGGCCCTGGCCCTCAACCCGGACCAGCCGCTCGCCCTCAACTACCTGGGCTACACCTGGGTGGACCGCGGCACGCACCTGGAACGCGCCCGCCGCATGATCGAGCGCGCCGTGAGCCAGCGGCCCGAGGACGGCTACATCGTGGACAGCCTGGGCTGGGTGCTCTACCGCCTGGGCCATCACCAGAAGGCGGTCAAGCACCTGGAAAAGGCCGTGACCCTGCGGCCGCAGGACGCCGTCATCAACGACCACCTGGGGGATGCCTACTGGGCCGTGGGGCGCAAGCGCGAGGCACGCTTCCAGTGGCGGCGCGCCCTGTCCCTCGATCCCGGGCCGAAGGTGGCGGAGCGCCTGCGCGACAAGCTGGCCGACGGCCTGGACGTGCCCGAGCCGGTGAAGGAGGGCGGGTGACAGCGGCAGTGCGCGAACGGGCCCCGGCCAAGGTGAACCTCTACCTGCACGTCACCGGCCGGCGCGACGACGGCATGCACCTGCTGGACGGTCTCGTGGTCTTCGCCGCGACGGGGGACAGCGTGGCCGTGGAACCGGCCGACGACCTGGCCCTCGCCGTCACCGGGCCGTTCGCCGACGCCGTCCCGGCGGGGCCCGACAACCTGGTGCTGCGCGCCGCCCGCGCCCTGGCCGACGCGGCGGGCGTGACGGCGGGGGCCGCCATCACCCTGGAAAAGCACCTGCCCGTGGCGGCCGGCATCGGCGGCGGCTCCGCCGACGCGGCGGCGGCCCTGCGCGCCCTGGCGCGGCTGTGGGCCCTGGATTTGCCGGAAGACCGGCTGCACGCCCTGGCCGCCGACCTGGGCGCCGACGTGCCCGTGTGCCTGGCGGGGCGGCCGGCCTGGCTGGGCGGTATGGGCGAGATGGTGGCCGACGCCCCGGCCCTGCCGCCGCTGCACCTCGCCCTGGCGAACCCGGGCGCGCCCCTCACCACGCCGGCGGTTTTCAAGGCGCGCACGGGGGGCTTTTCCGCCCCCGCCCGCTGGACCGACGGCGTGGCGGACGTCCCGGCGCTGACGGCGCGACTGGCGGCGCGGCGCAACGACCTCACGGCGCCGGCGGCGCACCTGCTGCCCGCCATCGACACGGCCCTGGACGCCATGGCGGCACAGCCCGGCTGCCACCTGGCGCGGCTGTCGGGCAGCGGGCCCACGGTCTTCGGCCTGTTCGACGACGCGGAACGGGCACAAGCGGCGGCCGAGGCCCTGCGCGCGGCCCATCCCGGCTGGTGGACGGCGGGCAGCGCGGTGCCCGCCTGACGGGGCGGCGCGTGTGCGCCGTATGGGCAGGCGCGGCCGCCCGTGGTAGGATCACCTCGTCCATCGTGGAACACGCACCATGAGCCACGCCGTCGATCTCTACGCCGCCCTCACGGAAGCGCCCGACGAAAAGGCCCGCGCCAAGATCATCGCGGAGGCCCTGGAGCGCTTCGAGGAGCAGTACCCCCGCCTGCCGGACATGGCCACCCAGGGGCACGTGCGGGAAGCCGGGCTGCGCCTGCAAAAGGAAATCGAACAGGTGCGGAAGGAAATCGAACAGGTGCGGAAGGAAACGGAGCAGATGCGCGCCGATCTTCGCACCGAAATCGAGCAGGTACGGGCCAACGTCATCAAATGGGTGGTGGGCGTCGTGACCACCAACACCGTCGTGATCGTCGCCGCCATGCTCGGCGGTTTTCTCTACATCGCCGGCTGACCCGCCACCACGGCCCGCCACGCCCCGTCGGCGCCCCGGTCGAACAGCACGGGCGCCGCGTGCGGGATGCGCTCGCGGTGGGCGGGCAGGCCCAGGTACGCCCGCAGGGCGCGCTGGATGCCGGCGTGGGCGACGATGAGCGGCGGCCACGGCCACGGCGTGGCCCGGGTGCAGCAGGCCACCGCCGTGGCGGCGCGGCGCACGAAGACGGGCCACGGCTCGCCGCCCGGCGGGGTTTCGTGGTCGCCCGGGCGGGTGTCGGCCGGCGTGCCCACCAGGTCCCCCCAGTCGCGCTCGCGCAGCCCCGGCATGACGCGCAGGGGCAGGCCCGTGGCGGCCGCCATCGCGTCCGCCGTGGCGCGGGCGCGCGTGAGCGGGCTGGTCCACACCAGGCCGGCGCGCAGCCCGGCGCGCGCGACGCCGTCCGCCGCCGCCCGCGCCTGGTCCTCCCCCGTGGCGTTCAGGGGAATGTCACGCTGGCCCATGATGAGGCGCCCGGCGTTCCACGGGGTCTCGCCGTGGCGGATGAGCCAAAACGGGGCGACGGGGTGCAAGGCGGCCTCCCTTCCATCGAGTACCACGGCCCCCGCGACGACTCGCCGACCCTCGACATCGTGGCCGAGCGCGACGAGGTGGCGGCCGAC
>CAJXLG010000215.1 GCA_913055885.1 uncultured Rhodospirillales bacterium | reverse complement strand
TCGTCATCTTGAGGTGCTCCGCCGAAGGCGGAGCCTCGAAAGATGGCGCCACCCGACGGGCGTTTGAGAAAACATGGAAAATGTCCTGCCGCCGCCCGTCTTGACCCGCGACGGGCCGCCCGGGCAGGTTTGGCGTCAATTCCGCACAGCGGCACGAACGCATTCCGGCCAAGGAGGCAGACCCATGGCATCGACCATCGTTCCCGACATCGTTAAGGACCAGACCATCCAGTCCGTCTCCGAGCGCGTCTCGGCGCGCGAGGCGGCCGAGCTCATGAGCCAGCACCGCATCGCCGCCCTGCCGGTGATGGAGGGCGACGGCCTGGTGGGCATCGTCACGGAGCGCGACGTCACCGGCCGGCTCGTGGCCGCCGGCAAGGACCCGGAGGGTACGTCCGTGGGCGAGATCATGACGCGCAACCCCGAGACGGTGGGGCCCGACGCCTCCCCCATGGACGTGCTGGAGCGCATGCGCTCCCGCGGCTACCGGCACATTCCCGTCACCGACGAGCAGGGCCGCGTGGTGGCCATCGTGGGCGCCCGCGACCTGTTCCAGCCGGTGAAGGAGAAGCTGGAGGCCGACCTGGAGGCGCGCGACAGCTTCCTGTTCGGCGGCAAGTAGGAGCCGGCCGGGCATGCCCCTGTCCCCGCCCGCCCCGCGCGCCCTGTGGCACGAGCGCACGGTGCGCTGTCGCGGCTATCGGCGCGACGACGGTCTGTGGGACATCGAGGGCAGCCTGACCGACACCAAGACCTACAGCTTCGCCAATCATGACCGGGACGGCATCGCCGCCGGCGAGCCCGTCCACGGCATGGCGGCGCGGCTGACCGTGGACGATGGCCTGGCCATCCGCGACGCGGAGGCCGCCATCGACCACGGCCCCTTCCATCCCTGTGCCGAGGCGGCCGGCGGCGTGCGCGACCTGGTGGGCGCCACCATCCGCCCCGGTTTCCGCCGCACCGTGCAGGGCGCCCTGGGCGGCACCGCCGGCTGCACCCACCTGCGCACCCTGCTGGAAGCCCTGGCGCAGACGGCCGCCCAGACCGTCCCCGCGGCGCGCGACGCCCGCGTGGCCGGCGACGGCGATTCCCCGCCCGCCCTGCTCGGTTCGTGCCACGCCCTGCGCCGCGACGGCCCGGTGGCGCGGCGCGAATGGCCCGAGTGGGCGGCCGGCGACGGCGACGAATAGACCGCGGCGAACCCGGATTCAGTGCGCGTGGTCGTGGGGCTCCAGGGCGTCCACCGGATGGTGGTGGTCGTGGGGCTTCAGCTCATGGCGCGGATGATCATGGGCGTGGTCGTCGCCGTCCGCGCCATGGCTGTGGGGGTGGGTGTGCTGGTGGACGTGCTCGTGGGTGTGGGTATGGGCGTGCTCGTGCGTGTGCACCACGTCGCCGTGTCGGTGGGCATGGGTGTGGACGTGGGTGTGCGGGTGGCTGTGGCGGTGGCGGTGTTCGTGGTTGCCGTCCATGCCCGCGCGTTCAGAGCCGTTGCGACAGCCAGATGGCGAACCGCGACCCCGCCTTGATGGCCCCGGACAGGAGGGGATAGCCGGGCGCCCGCTCGGCCTCGTGCTCCAGGCCGATGTCGCGGTGTTCCAGTTCCTCGTCGCGGAAGCGCAGCACCGTCTCGCGCAGGTCCGCCTCGTCGTCGCCCAGGGCGTCCGCCTGTTCCTGGTAGTGGTCGTCGATGGCCTCCTCCACGGCCACGGTGCAGGCCATGGCGGCGCGCTCGCCCAGCAGGGCCGTGCCCGCGCCGAGGGCATAGCCCATGACGTGCCACAGGGGCGTCAGGGCCGTGGGACGCACGCGGCGGTGATTCATCTGGCGCTGGAAGTAGTCGAGGTGCTGTTCCTCCTGGTCCTTCATGTGGCGCAGGAGGCCCGCCTTCGGGCCGCGCCCCAGGACGGCCATCTGGCCCTCGTAGATGCGCACGGCGCCGTACTCGCCGGCGTGATCCACGCGCACCATGCGCGCCAGTTGCCGGCGCGGGTCGGGATCGCCCGGCAACCGGCCGGCCCCCGTCTTCCGCCCGGCGGGGACGGCGTCGCCCGTCTCCGTGGTGTCGTTGGCGTCGTCACCCGTCATGGCGTCCTCCCTTGCGCGGTGCGGCGAAGACCCCGCCGGCCGGCGCCGACCCAGAGGGCGCCCAGGCCCAGCGAGGCGAGCAGATTATAACCCGCCATGGACACGCCGAACAGGGTCCAGGCGGGCTCGTCGCACGGCCGCGGCGCGGCGGCGAGCTGTTGTTTGAGGGCCTCCACGGACGATGCGCCGCCGCCCACGGCGCAGGCCGTGTTTTCCCACCAGTGCTGTTCCACGCCCACGTGATAGCCGGCGATGACGGCGCCGGCCAGGAAGACGGCCCCGGCGGCGACGGCCACCGTCCAGCGGTCGGCGGGGGCCAGGCGCGGGTCCAGGCCCAGGCCCCCCAGCCCGGCCACCACCAGATAGGGCACCCGCTGCCACAGGCACAGGGGGCAGGGTTCCAGGCCGCCGGCATGTTGCGCCAGGAATGCCGTGCCCAGGGCCCCTGCCCCGACGGCCAGCGTTGCCCATGCCATGCCCCGGGCGCGATCCATCACGAACCTCCCTTCACTGGCCCACAAGTTTCGCCGCCACGAAGCCGCCCACCAGCAGCACGAACCCCGCCGTCACCACCAGCCCCAGGCGGTTCTCGATGAAGTCCCGGATGGGCGGGCCGAAGCGCCACAGCAGCGCCGCCTCCAGGTAGAACCGGATGCCGCGCGCCAGCACGGAAGCCACGGCGAAGGTCAGGGGCGACAGCCCGGTGACGCCGCTGGCGATGGTGATGACCTTGTAGGGGAAGGGGGTGAGCCCCGCGCCCAGCACGATCCAGGCCCCCCAGGTGTTGTACATGTCGCGGAAGGCGGCGAACTTTTCGCCATGGCCGTAGAACGCCAGCACCGGCTGGGCCACCGCCTCGTAGAGCCCCCAGCCGATGAGATAGCCGGCGAAGCCGCCGAGCACGCTGGTGATGGTGCACACGCCGGCAATGCGCCACGCCCGCCGCCGGTCGGCAAGCACCATGGGGATAAGCAGGGCGTCCGGCGGAACGGGAAAGACGGAGCTTTCCAGGAAACTCACCACGCCCAGGACCCCCAGGGCGTCGCGGCGGGCGGCAAGCTTCATGGTACGGTCGTAGAGCTGGCGCAGCATGGAAACTCCGGGCCGGGGGAAAACCGGCGCCCTGTCTACCATCCCCGCCCCGCCGCGCCAACGCCGCCTTGACCCCGCTGCCACCGGCGTTATTTTGAGAGCATGGCGCGGGCGTGGCGGAACCGGTAGACGCGCTGAGCTCAAAACTCAGTGTCCTTTACGGACTTGTGGGTTCGACTCCCACCGCCCGCACCACTCTGCCCCGACCAAGCCCCAGGGCGGATCATCCAGCGCTGGTACCCATCCCATTCCAACGCCCCCCTGGAAGGCTTGACCTCGATCTTCCAGGCCGCCCGCCACCCGGCCCACGGCTATTCGAGCGCGGCCACCTTCATCGCCATGATCTACCTGCTCGCCGCCCCGATCGGCGACATCTCAAAATCCACTTGATGCGTCATAGCGCCTGAAGCTTACTGCCGCAGGAACCAGGAGATGGCCAAATGGGAGCATGTGTCAACGCCGTGAATCATCGTGCCGCCTCCGCGGCCACATGGCCAGCCAGCTCGGTGACAAAAGTCTTGAGGCCGGTCATCTCCGAAAGCTCGCTATAATCTCCAGATGCCGCTGCGTTCCGGGGCGACATTAAGACCGATGCTGCCGAGTAAAGCTGCTCCTGCACCAGCTTGCGGCACAGGAAGTTGTACCGGTCGGCGTAGGACGCACGCTCAAATTCCGGGAAGATGGGAAAGTGGGGCGAACCGTCCCTGACCGGTTTCCGCGAACCGTGCGCATCCTCCACGAGAATGAGCCAGCCAACGAAGGGGCGCGGCTGCTCGCCGAAGGCGCCTTCCCGGTAGGCGGTCCACAGATCGTGAGCCGATCCCAGCGCCTCCTCGGTCCGGTTGTTGAAGTTGTTGCCGAAGGACGGGCCAACCTGGCTTTTCAGCTCCAGCGTGGCGATCAGCCGGCCGCGATTCATGACGACGAGGTCCCACTGTTTGGTGGGCCGGAAATACCCCGGCAGCGTGACCACACGCCGCTTGAGATGGATGTCGGCACCGGCCAGGCCGTTGGCCCTGATGATGTCGCTGATCAGGGAGACAAAGCCATCCATGTTCTTGCCCGCTGTGACACCGGCGCGCTCGCCCTGATCCTCCCTTCCGGACTCCTGCTGCTTGCGCCGTGCCTCCTCACGCTTCCCCCAGAAGTCCTTGATGGCATCCCTCGCCTTGGTCTCGTAGTCCGCCAGTTTTAGCGACATGTTGCCCGTGTCTCTGTGTCTTTATTCGCCGTTGCCCCCGAGGGCCTGCCGCTCCGCCGGCGACAGGCCATAAAGCCGGAACACTGCCCGGTTGCATGCTGCTACATCATTGGCGTGTGCGGCTGCAACCAGCTCGTCCATGGTCTCGCTGGCAACGTCCTGCCAGCGCGGCAATCTGATCCGGCGCAGATACTGGGCCTGAAAGCGCAGATAGCCGCCGCGCATACGCGTTGAGTAGGTCGCTATGAACAAGCGGGCGATACCGGAGAGCAGCACAGCCTGCAGTGCCCGAAGGTCCCATTCATCGGAAATGATGTAGTAAAGGTTGTGGTGAGGATAGAGTTGGCCGGGCTCATGGGCGATCTGCGCCTCGCCCTTGATATCCGGGACCAGCAGCTTTGGCCTCGATGCGAGAGCCGGGTAAAT
>CAJXLG010000214.1 GCA_913055885.1 uncultured Rhodospirillales bacterium | reverse complement strand
GGGTGCTGTCGATCCGGTCCGTCTGTTGCCGGAAGATCGCGGCGTTGTCGGCGTCGGCGAAGGCCATGGGCGTGAGGCCCAGCATCTCTTCCCGCGCATAGCCGAGCATGTGGCAAAGGGCCGGATTGACGTCCACGGTGCGCCGGTGCTCGGGATCGATGATCCACAGGCCCTGGGTCGTGGTGGCGATGAGCTCGCGGTAGCGGCGCTCGGACCGGCGCAGGGCGGCCTCGGCGTCGCGATGGGCCGCCTCCGCCGCATACCGTTCCGTGACGTCGTACAGATAGCCCATGTAGTGGGTGGCCGCACCGCCGGCATCGCGCTCGATGAGGGTGTGGTCGAGCATCCAGCGGACGCCGCCATCCGGCCGCACGATGCGGTAGGGCTCATGCTGGACGTACGATGCCCCGGCGGCGGTGGACTCGGCCACCTCCCGCGCCACCCGGTCCAGGTCGTCGGGATGGACCACCTCGGCATAGGCCACTTGCCCGCTGGTGAAGCTCTCCGACGAATGGCCGAAGATGGCGCCCACGTTGGGCGTGGCAAAGACGACGGGCCACCCCTCGGCCGCCACCCAGCGGAAAATGACCACCGGGCCGGCGGCGAACAGCCGCGGATCGATTCCCTCGTTGCGATCGGACCTGTCGGACACGGTTCCCCCGGACGAAACGCGCTCCTGTAACCACGCGTTCACACGGCGCATATCCTGACAGTACAGGTGGCGCGGCGCAACCCCGCCGCGCGCCCTGGACGGCGCCGCCGGCGTGCCCCACCCTCGCGCCACGGACCAACGACCGGAGGGAGGATCATGACCCCCGATACCGCCATCGTCCTGGGCGTGGGCCCGGGCCTGGGGCGCGCCCTGGTGCGCCGTTTCGCCGCCGAGGGCATGCTCGTCTACGCCGGGGCGCGCGGCGCCACGACCCGGGACTTCCTGGCCGAGGACGCGCGGGCCCACGACGACTGGATCGTGCCCGTGGACTGCGATGCCACGGACGCCGCCAACGTGGATGCCCTGGTGGCCAAGGCGGCGGCCCGCGGGCCGGTGCGCCTGGCCGTCTACAACGCCGGCAAACTCGTCACCGGCGGCTCCGAGGCCCGGCCCGCCGACCTGGAGGCCGCGTGGAAGGTGAACGGCCTGGGCGGCTTCCACCTCGGCCGCGCGGCCGGCGCGGCCATGCGGCACCAGAAGCAGAAGGGCGGCACCCTTCTCTTCACGGGGGCCACGGCGTCGGTGCGCGGCGGCTCGGGGTTCCTTCCCTTCGCCGCCGCCAAGTTCGCCCTGCGCGGCGTGGCCCAGAGCCTCGCCCGGGAGCTGGGGCCGGAGGGCATCCACGTGGCGCACGTGCTCCTCGACGGCATGATTCACACGGAAGCCCGCGCCGCCGAGCGGGACCCCGAGTCCCTCCTGGACCCGGAGGCCATCGCCGACGCCTACTGGAAGCTCCACCAGCAGCCGAAAACGGCCTGGACCCACGAGCTGGACCTGCGCCCCTGGACGGAGACGTTCTGAGACCCCCCGACCCGGGATACACACCGAAAAAAGCGGGGAGGCCATGGGGCCTCCCCGCCTTTTTTCGGCCTGCCCGGAGAAGGGCGCCCTCAGGCCTCCAGGGCCTGGACCACCTCCTCGGTCATCTTCTTGGCGTCGCCGAACAGCATCATGGTGTTGTCGGCGTAGAACAGCTCGTTGTCGATGCCCGCGTAGCCCGTGCTCAGGGAACGCTTGACGATGAGCACCGTGCCCGCCTTGTCCACCTCCAGGATGGGCATGCCGGCGATGGAGCTGCTGGGGTCCTTCTTGGCCGCCGGGTTGATGACATCGTTGGCGCCGATGACGAAGGCGGCGTCGGCCGTGGAGAATTCGTGGTTGATCTCCTCCAGCTCGAAGACCTCGTCATAGGGCACGTTGGCCTCCGCCAGCAGGACGTTCATGTGCCCCGGCATGCGGCCGGCCACCGGGTGAATGGCGTATTTCACGTCAACGCCCTCGGCCTTGAGGGTATCGGCCATCTCGCGCAGGGCGTGCTGGGCCTGGGCCACGGCCAGGCCGTAGCCGGGCACGATGATGACCTTGCCCGAGTTCTTCAGGATGAAGCCGGCATCCTCGGCGGAGCCCGAGGTGGCCGCCTTGCCCGAGGCGCTCGTGGCGGCACCGCCGCTCTCGCCACCGAATCCGCCCAGGAGGACGTTCAGGAATTTCCGGTTCATCCCCTTGCACATGATGTAGCTGAGGATGGCGCCGGAAGAGCCCACCAGGGCGCCGGTAACGATGAGCCCCGGGTTGGTCAGGGTAAAGCCGGTGGCGGCGGCCGCCCAGCCCGAGTAGGAGTTGAGCATGGACACGATCACGGGCATGTCCGCGCCGCCGATGGGGATGATGAGGAGAATCCCCAGCGCCAGGGAAAGCGCCGTGACGATGCCGACGGCCACCCAGGACCCCGTGCTGTGCGCGGCGGCGATGCTGAACCAGACGATGCTGGCGATGATCACCGCGCCGATCAGGGCGTTGAGGGCGTGCTGGCCCTTGAACACCACCGGGTCGCCGCTGATGAGCCCGTGCAGCTTGCCGAACGCCAGCACCGACCCGGTAAAGGTCACGGCGCCGATGGCAATGCCGATGCTGAGCTCGACGAGGCTGGCCGTGTGGACGTCGCCCATGGCGCCGATGCCGTAGGCGCCCGGGTTCAGGAAGGCGGCGAAGGCCACCAGCACGGCGGCAAGGCCCACCAGGCTGTGGAAGGCCGCCACGAGCTGCGGCAGCTCCGTCATGTTGATCCTGAGCGCGATGATGGTGCCGATGGCACCGCCCACCACGATGCCCAGGATGATCATCCAAAGGCTCACCACCTCCGGGTTCACCAGCGTGGTGACCACGGCGATGACCATGCCCACCATGCCGTAAACGTTGCCCGGCCGCGCCGTTTCCGGCGACGACAGGCCGCGCAGCGCCATGATGAAGCAGATGGAGGCGATGAGATATGCCAGTGCGGTTACGTCAGCCATAACGCCGGGCCCCCTTTACCGCTTCTTCTTCTTGTACATGTGCAGCATGCGCTGCGTGACGATGAAGCCGCCGAAGATGTTCACGGAGGCCAGCACCACCGCGAGGAAGCCCAGGATCTTGGACGCCCCGAACCCGTACGGGCCCGCGGCGATGAGGGCGCCCACGATGATCACCGACGACACGGCGTTGGTGACGGACAGCAGCGGCGAATGGAGGGCCGGCGTAACACGCCAGACCACGTAGTAGCCGACGAAGATGGCGAGCACGAAGACCATCAGGAGATAGGTCACCTCGCTCGCCATGCCGGTCTTTTCCGCGTGGGCAGCGGCCCGGCCGGCGCTGTCCGCGGCATGGGCCGCGTCCCCGGCCATCTGCGCGGCCGCGGCCTCGATCTGTCGGCCCAGGCCGGCGGCTTTTTCCGCCATGCTCAGGACCCTGTCGACGATGGCCTGATCCATGGTCCTCAACCTCCTTCACCGGTGAGCGCCGGGTTGACGATGGCGCCGTCCCGGGTGAGCTGGATGCCTTTGACGACGTCGTCCTGCTCGGGGTCCAGCTTGAGCTGGCCGTTCTCCTTGTCCCACAAGCTGGTGAACAGGTTGAGCAGGTTCTTGGCGTAGAGGGACGAGGCGGAGACGGGCACGCGGGCCGGCGTGTTGGGATGGCCCACGATGGTCACCCCGTGCTTTTCCACCACCTTGCCGCTCTCGCTCAAGGGACAGTTGCCGCCCTGCTCCACGGCGAGATCGACGATCACCGACCCCGCCGGCATGGCTTTCACCGTCTCCTCCGGCACCAGCACCGGCGCCGGCCTGCCCGGGATGAGGGCCGTGCAGACGACGATGTCCGTCTTCTGCAGCACCTCGTGAATGCGCTCCGCCTGCTTCTTTTTGTAGTCCTCGCTGGTCTCCGCGGCGTAGCCGCCCTGCGTCGAGGCGTCGGCGCCCTCTTCCACCTGGATGAATTTGGCGCCCAGGGATTCCACCTCCTCCTTGGCGGCCGCCCGCACGTCGAAAGCGGAGACGGCGCCGCCCAGGCGGCGCGCCGTGGCGATGGCCTGAAGGCCCGCCACACCGGCGCCCATGACCACGGTGCGCGCGGGCGGCACGGTGCCCGCCGCCGTCATGAGCATGGGATACATGCGGCCGAAGTTGGCAGCGGCATCGATCACCGCCTTGTAACCGGCCACGTTGGCCTGGGAGGACAGCACGTCCATGCTCTGCGCCCGGGTGATGCGCGGCATGAGTTCCAGGCCCAGGGCCATGATGCCGGCATCGGCATAGGCCTTCACCTGTTCCTGGTTCTGCAGCGGGGCCAGCATGCCGGCCAGGACGGCGCCCTTCTTGAGCATCTTGAGCTCGTCCGGGCCGCCTTCCTCGGCGGTCAGCGGCCGTTGCACCTTGAGGACGACGTCGGCGTCAGCGAGCGCCGATTCCGCGTCCCCGGCGATGCTGGCACCGGCGGCCTTGAAGTCCTCGTCGGCGAAGGACGCGCCGGCGCCGGCGTCCGTCTCCACCACGACCTCGAAGCCGAGTCCCACATATTTCTTGACGGCCTCGGGGGAAGCCGCCACCCGCGCCTCGCCGGCGCGGCGCTCCTTCGGGATCGCAATTTTCATCGCGTTTCGGCCCCTTTGTTGTGGCCCCGGTTGGCGGTCGTTGAACGGCGCACACCATGCCCTGTCGGGCCGCGCTTGCCAACCCCCGCTTGCCTCAAAAACCTAGCCCGGATTGTCGCACCGCTCGACGCGCTGTGTTAACCTGCGCCGTGCCGATTGCGGCCCCGATCGGGGTCGGGGCCAGGC
>CAJXLG010000213.1 GCA_913055885.1 uncultured Rhodospirillales bacterium | reverse complement strand
GATCGGGTCGAGCGCGGAGCACGGCTCGTCCATCAGAATAACCTCGGGGCTGACCGCGATGGCGCGGGCGATGCACAGGCGCTGCTGCTGGCCGCCCGACAGGCCGGTGCCCGGCAGGCTCAGGCGATCCTTCACCTCTTCCCACAGACCGGCGCGCTGCAGGGAGTTGACCACCACCTCCTCAAGCTCGTCCTTGGTGTTGGCCACCCCGTGGATGCGCGGGCCGTAGGCGACGTTGTCGAAGACCGACTTGGGAAAGGGGTTGGGCTTCTGGAAGACCATGCCCACGCGCGCCCGCAGATGCACCGGGTCGATGGCGTTCTCGTAGATCTCCTCGTCGTCGATGCTGATGGACCCGGTGATGCGGGCCACCTCCACGATGTCGTTCATGCGGTTGAGGCAGCGCAGGAAGGTGGACTTGCCGCAGCCCGAGGGGCCGATGAGGGCGGTCACCTCGTTGGCGGCGATGTCCAGGTCCACGTGCTTGAGGGCGTGGGCATCGCCGTAGAAGACGTTGAGGTCGCGGCAGCGCATCTTCACCGGGCGGTCCGTCACGCGCGTGCCCAGGTTGCCGGCGTAGTCGAAATTCTGCTCTTCATCCATGGGATTACCACCGTACCTCGAAACGTTTGCGCAGGATGACCGCCGTGGCGTTCATCAGGACGAGGAAGGCCAGGAGCACCATGATGGCCGCCGCCGTGCGCTCCACGTAGGCCACCTCGGCGCTGCCCGACCACAGGTAGATCTGCACCGGCAGCACCGTGGCGGAGTCCGTCAAGCCCGACGGCACGCCCGAGACGAAGGCCACCATGCCGATCATCAACAGCGGCGCCGTCTCGCCGAGGGCCTGCGCCATGCCGATGATGGTGCCCGTCAGCATGCCGGGAAGGGCCAGCGGGAAGACGTGGTGCGTCACCGCCTGCAGGGGCGAGGCGCCCATGGCCAGCGCCGCCTCCCGGATGGAGGGCGGCACGGAGCGCAGGGCCGAGCGCGCCGAGATGATGATGGTGGGCAGCGTCATGAGGGTGAGCACCAGGCCGCCCACCAGGGGCGCCGAGCGTGGCAGCCCGAAGAAGTTCAGGAAGACGGCGAGCCCCAGCAGGCCGAAGATGATGGACGGCACGGCGGCGAGGTTGTTGATGTTCACCTCGATGAGGTCCGTCCATTTGTTGCGCGGGGCGAATTCCTCCAGGTAGATGGCCGTCATCACCCCGAGGGGGAAGGACAGGGCCAGGGTCACCGCGAGCGTCAGGGCGGACCCCACCACGGCGCCCCAGATCCCGGCGATCTCCGGCTCGCGCGAGGCGCTGTTGGCGAAAAAGCGCCAGTTGAAGGTCCCGCGCACCAGCCCGTCGGCCGCCAGCTTGTCCAGCCACCGGAGCTGGCGGTCGGTCACCCGGCGTTCCGATTCCGGCACGTCGCGGCTGATGTAGCCCTTGCGCAGCATGTCGATGTCGTCGGAGGCGGGCACCCACAGGGTCTGGGTGGTGCCGATGAGGTCCGGATTGTCCATCACCATGCGGCGCAGCTTGAAGCCGGCGGCCGGGCTCACCATGCGGTCCAGCTCGCGCGTCGCCTGGCGCCCCCTGGTGCCCGGGAGCATCTCGCTCATGGCCGTGCGCACCAGGCCCTGGTAGTAGGCGCGGCGCAGCACGTCCGGATCGCGCGTGCCCTGCGGGTCGATGCGCTGCTCCGACAGGTGCACCGTGAGCTTCAGCTCCGTAAGCCAGAAGGCCGTGTAGCCCTTGCTGATGATGCTGCCGAACAGGAAGGCCAGGAACAGCAGGGCGATGGCAACGCCGGCCAGGCCGTAAAGCTTGAACCGCCGCTCGGCGCGGTAGCGCCGCTGGAGCCCGGCGCGAACAACGGCCGCCGTGTCCTTGTGGGCCACGCTTCCGGCGCGTTCCGTGGTCATGTCGCTACTCATACTGCTCCCTGTATTTGCGAACCACGGTCAGGGCGATGACGTTCAGGCCCAGCGTCACGAAGAACAGCGTGAGCCCCAGGGCGAAGGCCGCCAGGGTCTTGGCGCTGTCGAAGGCCTGATCGCCGGTGAGCAGGGTGACGATCTGCACCGTCACCGTGGTGACGGCCTCCAGCGGGTTCGCCGTGAGCCTGGCCGACAGGCCGGCGGCCATGACCACGATCATGGTCTCGCCGATGGCCCGCGACACGGCCAGCAAAAGGCCCCCCACGATGCCCGGCAGGGCGGCCGGAAAGATCACCCGCTTGACGGTCTCCGACTGGGTGGCCCCCAGGCCGTAGGACCCCTCCCGCAGGGCCGTGGGCACGGCCGTGATGACGTCGTCGGCCAGGGACGACACGAAGGGGATGATCATGATGCCCATGACGCCGCCGGCGGCCAGGGCGCTCTGCGCCGAGACGTCGAGCCCCAGGGTCGTCCCCATGTCGGCCAGGTAGGGCCCCACCGTGAGGGCGGCGAAGAAGCCGTAGACCACCGTGGGCACGCCCGCCAGGACCTCCACCGCCGGTTTGGCCACGGCCCGCACCCGGCGCGGCGCGTATTCCGACAGATAGATGGCCGACAACAGCCCCACCGGCGCCGCCACCGCCATGGCGATGACGCTGATGAGCATGGTGCCGGCGAACAGGGGAATGGCGCCGAACATGCCCGACGCCCCCACCTGCCCTTCGCGGATGGCCGTCTGCGGCGACCACTTGAGGGCGAAAAAGAACTCGAAGGGCGACACCTTGCCGAAGAAGCGGATGGCCTCGAACAAAAGCGACAGGACGATGCCCAGGGTGGTCAGGACGGCGATGGTGGAGGCGATGAAGAGCAGCCACTTGACCGTATACTCCACCTTGGGGCGCGCCTTCAGGGCGGGGTGGATGTGGCGGCGCCCCCAGGCCAGGCCGGCCACGGCCACGGCGAAGACCAACGCCGTGAGGGCCCAGTCCCCCAGGGCAACCAAATGGTTGTAGCGGGCCGCCGCCTGCCGGATGGCGGGGTCCGGATCGCCGGCGGAGAATTCGCCGCTCGCCAGGTTGTGCACCCGGTTCACGAGCATCTGGAGGCGGGCGTCCGACTTGCCGGCGACCATGGCGTCCGGCAGGCCGGCCAGCACCATCTGGTCCACCAGGACGGGCTGGGCGACGAGCCATGCGGCCAGCAAAAGGAAGGCGGGCAGGCCGCACCACAGGGCCACGTAATAGCCGTGATAGGCGGGCCGGGAGTGGAGCTTCCGGGTGTCCTCGGCCACATGGTTCACCCGGCTGGTGCCGAAGCGGTAGCCGAGCACCGTCAGGAGGGCGAGCACCAGGATGAGGGTCGTCGTGGACATGCGCCACCCTGTCGCGGCTGTGGGCTGGAAACGGGGCCGACCCGGCGGGGCCGGCGCGGCAATACCTTAACGCAATGCGCGGCGGCGAAAAGGGGGAGCGGCCGGCACGACCGGCCGCTCCCCGGGCGGCGGCGGTTATTTGGAAAGGTTGTCCGCCAGGTTCATGGCCTCCTCGCGGACCTTCTCCAGGGCCTTGGGGCTCTGCGGGATGAGGCCGATGTTGGTCAGGTAGCCGTTGGGGCCGGCGGCCCGGCGGCTGGTGAACTCGGCCACATAGTCCATGATGCCGGGCACCATGCCCACGTGGGCATCCTTGATGTAGAAGAACAGCGGACGGGCCACCGGATAGTCCTTGTTGGCGATGTTCTTGAAGGTGGGCTTGTAGCCGTTGATGGCCGCGCCCTTGATGCTGCCGCGGTTCTGGTCGAGGAAACTGAAGCCGAAGATGCCCACGGCGTCGTGGTTCTTCCGCAGCTTCTGGACGATCACGGTGTCGTTCTCGCCGGCCTCGACGTAGGCGCCGTCCTCGCGGACGGCGTGGCAGACCTCGGCCGAGTGCTCGATCCCGGGGAACTGCTCGCAGCCGTGGGCCAGCACCAGCTCGGCGAAGGCGTCACGCGTGCCGGAGGTGGGCGGCGGGCCCAGGACGTGGATCTCCTGGTCCGGCAGGTCGCTGGAGACATCGGACCACGTGTCGTTCGGGTTCTCCACCAGCTTCGAGGAATCCCCGGACTTCGGCACCATCTTGGCCAGCGCCAGGAAGATCTCCTTGCGCGTCAGGTCCAGCTCCGGCGCGCCATCGGCGTTGGCCATGACGATGCCGTCAAAGCCGACGCGGACCTCCGTGATGTTCTCCACGCCGTTGTTGTGGCACTTCTCGATCTCGGAGTCCTTGATGGCGCGGGAGGCGTTGGTGATGTCGGGGTGCTGCACGCCCACGCCCTGGCAGAACAGCTGCAGGCCGCCGCCGGAGCCCGTGGATTCCACCTTGGGCGTGGGATACTCCGTGGTGCGGCCGAAACGCTCCGCCACCTTGGTGGCGAAGGGGTAGACGGTGGACGAGCCGACGATGCTGATCTGGTCGCGGGCCTGGGCGGCGCTGCTCGCGCCGGTGGCCACAACAGCGGCCATGGCCGCGACGGTGAGGGTCCTTTTGATCACGGCAACCTCCTTCGGGTTTCCGTTCGTGGCAGTGGCATGACGATACGCGGAAGGGCCGCCGGCCCCGTCCGCCGCGTCCCTGCCTAAAGCGGATTCCACGACCCTCTTGTGACAGGAAAGTGACACTTTTTTGACAGGGCGCAAGCCCCGGCATGCTAGCCCGGATTTTGCGCGGACTCGACGGGCTGCGTTGGCCTGCGCCGTGCCGATTGCTCGGAGAAGGCCCGCAGACGATGTGGTCCATCTTCAAGGGGCTTCGACGTTGCAAGCGGCCGGCGCAGGCCAACCTTACGGGCGCCGGTGGCGTTGGCACAGTCAGCGTCACAGCGCTTGCCCGATGGAGGAGCATCGGGCGGCGCGCTGTTCCTC
>CAJXLG010000212.1 GCA_913055885.1 uncultured Rhodospirillales bacterium | reverse complement strand
ACCCCGGATCACGCCCCGGCCGCTGCCATTTCGTCGCAGCACAACGCGGCCTCGGCGAGTTCGCCGGGGACTCCCGTGAGGAAGCCCTGCACCTCGTCACAGCCACAGCGCCGGGCGAGGACGCGCTGTTCCTCCGTTTCCACGCCCACGGCCACGGCCCGCCGGCCCAGGCCGTGGATCATGCCCACGAGGGCCGAGACGTAGGTGCAGGCATCGGCGCTCTCCGGCATGTGGCCCACCAGGTCCCGGTCCAGCTTCACCACGTCGGCCGGGCAGCGGCGAAGGAAGCCGGCCGAGGCCTCCCCGGCCCCGAACCCGTCCAGGACGAGACCCGCCCCCAGGCCCCGGATGTCCTCCAGCACCGGCAGGATCTTGGCGGGGTCGTTGGTGGCCACCGCCTCGCTCACCTCCACTTCCAGGCTGGCGGCGGGGATGGCGTACTGCTCCAGGGTCTCGCGCAGCACCGCCACCAGGTCCGGCCGCCGCACCTGGGCCGAGGACAGGTTGATGGAGACGGTGACGTCCGGCGCGCCCCCGGCGCGGAAGTTGGCCAGGGTCTCGCAGGCGCGGTCCAGGACCCACGATTCGGCGTTGTCGGCGCCCGTGCGCTCCTCCAGCGCGGGCAGGAAGCGCTCCGGGGAGACCTCGCCAAGCTCCGGGCTGTGCCAGCGCGCCAGCGCCTCGAATCCGGCCACGCAATCGTCGTTCAGGCGCACCCGGGGCTGATAGACCACGTGCAGCTCGCCGCGCTCCAGGGCGCCCACCACGCGCTCGCGCACGGAGGCCTGGTACTCCGCCTCCGCGTTCAGGGTGCCGGCGTAGAACTGGTAATTGGCCTTGCCTTCCTGCTTGGCCTTGTACATGGCGGCGTCGGCGGCCCGCACCAGCTCGTCGGCGTCCTCGGCGTCGTCCGGATAGACGGCGATACCGATGCTGGCGGAGACGGTGCCCTCCTGGCCGTCCAGGTCGAAGGGCCGGTCCAGGACGTCGATGATGCGCCGCGCCACGATGGGCGCGTTGCGCGGGTCGTCCAGGTGGGGCATGACCACGGTGAACTCGTCGCCGCCCAGGCGCGCCAGGGTGTCCGTTCCGCGGATGCAGCCGCCCAGCCGCGTCGCCCCCTCCTTCAGCAGCAGGTCGCCGGCGTCGTGGCCCAGGGTGTCGTTCACCTGCTTGAAGCCGTCCAGATCGACGAACAGCAGACCCAGCTTGTCGCCCTCGCGCTCGGCCGTGGCCACGCCCTGCGCCAGGCGGTCCTGGAAAAGCGTGCGGTTGGGCAGGCCCGTTAGGTTGTCGTAGTTGGCCTGGTAGCGCATGCGCTCCTCGGCCAGCTTGCGCTGGGTGATGTCGCTGAACAGGGCCACGTACTGCCGCACGTTGCCCGATTCGTCGCGCACCGCCGAGATGGACAGCCGCTGGGCGTAGTCGGTGCCGTCCTGGCGTTTGGTCCACATCTCGCCCACCCAGTGGCCCGTGCGGTGCAGCACGTCCCACAGCTCGTCGGCGACGCCCTCCAGCATGAAGTCGGGGCTCTCCCCCAGCACCTCGTAGGGCCGGTAGCCGGTCATCTCGATGAAGGCCGGGTTCACCGCCGTCACCTGGTGCTCGGCATCCAGCACCATCACCCCCTCGCCCGTGTTCTCGAACACGGTGCGGGCGAGCTGCATGGTCTCCTCGGCGCGCTTGCGGTCCGTGATGTCCCGCAGGACGGCCACGGCGCCCACGATCTCGCCGCCCTCGCTGATGGGGGCCACGGCATACTCGGCGGGGAACGGCCGGCCGTCGCGCCGGCGCACCTGGGCCTCGCCGTGGCCGCGCACGTGGCCGCGCCGGAAGGCGGCGCGCACCGGCACCGCCTTGCCGCGCTTGCCTTCCTGGTCGCCATAGCGCAGCACCTCGCGCGCCGGGCGGCCCACCATGTCGTCGGCGTCCATGCCCAGCATCTCGGCCACGGCCGGGTTGGCGAAGGTGACGTGGCCCTGGACGTCGAACCCCAGGATGCCCTCGTTAGCGGAATTCAGGATGAGCTCGTTCTGGCGGCTGAGCTGGCGCAGCTCGCGGGTGCGTTCCTCCACCCGCTGTTCCAGCTCGTCCCGCGCCTGCTTGAGGGCCTCTTCCGCCTGCTTGCGCTCGGTGATGTCGCGCACCATGCCGATGAACAGGCGCTCCTCGCCCTCCCACAGCTCCGTCACGGAGAGGTCGAGGGGGAAGATGGTGCCGTCCTTGCGCTGGCCCTCTACTTCCCGGCCGACGCCCAGGATGCGCGCCTCGCCCGTCTCGCGGTAGCGGCGCACGTAGTCGGGGTGCTCGGAGCGCACGGGCTCGGGCGCCAGGAAACCCACGTCTTGGCCGATGAGTTCGTCGCTGGTGTACTGGAAGATGCTCTCGGCGGCCGGGTTCACCGACTGGATGGTGCCTTCGTGGTCGATGGTGATGATGCCGTCGGCCGCCACGTTCATGATGCCCTGGAGGCGGCGCTGATTCTGGTGCAGCGCCTCGGCGGCCTGCTTGCGCTCCGTGATGTCGCGGATCTCCACCATGTAGGTGGCACCGCCGTCCTCGGCGTCCTCGAAGGGCGAGACGGCGACTTCGACGTCACGGTGTTCGCCGTCGGGCCGGCGCAGGATGAGGGGCAGGAAACCGCCCTCCTCCGCCAGGTCGTCCATGCCCTCGGCCACCAGGTCCTGGTAGTCGGGATGGATGAAATCGGCGAGGCGGTGGCCCACCACCTCGTTCTGATTCGACACCCCCAGCTCGCGCAGGCCGGCCGGGTTGATGTAGGTGATGCCGTCCTCCGACAGCAGGCAGATGCAGTCCGGCACCAGCTCGATGAGCCGGCGATAGCGTTTCTCGCTGCGGACGAGGTTGTGGGCGGCGCGGGTGCGTTCCGAAAGGTCGCGGCCGTGAATCAGCACGCCGCGCCCGGGCACGGCCTCCACGCGGAATTCCATCTCCACGTCCTGGCCGTCGGGGCGCTGAACCATGAAGGGCACGGGGCCCGACTCGCTCACCAGGGCATCCAGGCCGTCCTCCAGGAGCGGCACGAAATCGGGATGGGCGAAATCGGCCAGCGGATGGTCGATGGCGTCGTCCGGCGCGCCCAGGCCGAACAGCTTCGCCCCGGCCGGGTTGATCGCGACGATCACCCCGTCCCGGCACAGGCAGACCAGATCCGGCGTGGCGTTCAGGACCGCGCTCAAGAGCGGCCCTTCGGCACGGTTCTCCATTTGCGACGGCATGCCCTTCGTGGCCCGTGCTTCGTTCGAGGGTCGCCCCGTATGGCAGGGCTGCAATGCGCGAGCAAAATAGCGTATCACCCGCGCGGATACAAATGTGATGCTTGCGGTGCCGGCTCCCTGGCCGTGATCGCCGGGCGCCGCCGGTGCCGGGGAAGCCTCCGCCTTCTACGGGCCACTTCAACCCAACCGCCTGACCGCCATCAACCCGAAAATGTTTCGCTTGTGCGAAAGTTGGACCGCGCCCCTTGCTCCCCGTCTGTCAGGTTTGCCATCATTCCGGTCATTGGTGGTGGCGCGGTGCAAAACGCGCCAGCGCGCCCGCAACGGCCCGAGGGGCGGCGGGAGCCCGGATAAAGGGGGGCGGGAGCCCAGATGAGTGAAGCAAGCGTGCTTTCCCCGGACGATCTGCAACGCCTCATCGACACCCTGGGGGCGCGCGGCTACAGCGTAATCGGGCCCACGGTGGACAACGGCGCCATCGTCTACGAACCCATCACCGGCGCCGACGCCCTGCCCACGGGCCGTGGCGACGAGCAGGCGGGTGGCCACTACCGCCTGACCGACCGGGGCGATTCCGAGGTCTTCGGCTTCACCGTGGGGCCGCAGGGCTGGAAGCGCCACCTGCATCCGCCGGAACAGGTGCTGTGGACGGCGCGCCGCCGGGGCCGCGGGTTCACCGTCGAGGGCACGGGGACCGACGCCACGGCGCACGCCTTCCTGGGCGTCCGGCCGTGCGAACTGTCGGCCATCGTGGCGCAGGACCAGGTGCTCACGGGGGGCCCCTTCGCCGACACGGGCTACCGCGCCCGGCGTGACGGCACCTTCCTGGTGGCGGTGAACTGCGGCCGGCCGGCCGCCACCTGCTTCTGCGCCAGCATGGGCACGGGCCCCGCCGCCGACGGCCATTACGACATCGTCCTCACCGAGGTGGCCGACGGCGACCGCCACATCTACTACGCCGAGGCGGGAAGCGAGGCGGGCCGCGACGTGCTGGCCACCATGAACGCGGCGCCCGCCGCCGACGCCGACCGCGAGGCCGCGCACCGCGTGGTGGAAACGGCCCGCGCCAACATGGGCCGGCACCTGGAAACGGACGGCCTGCCCGAGGTTCTGCGCGCCAACCTGGACCACCCGCGCTACGAAAAGGTGGCGGAACGCTGCCTCAACTGCGGCAACTGCACCATGGTCTGCCCCACGTGCTTCTGCACGACGGTGGAGGACGTCACCGACCTGACGGGTAGCGAGGCGGTCCGGGTGCGGCGCTGGGATTCCTGCTTCACCACGGATTTCTCGTACGTTCACGGCGGCGCGGTGCGCCTCAACGGCCACGCCCGCTACCGCCAGTGGCTGACGCACAAACTCGCCACCTGGCACGACCAGTTCGGCCGCTCGGGCTGCGTGGGCTGCGGCCGCTGCATCACCTGGTGCCCCGTGGGCATCGACATCACCGAGGAGGCCGCCGCCATCCAGGCATCCGAGCGCAGCCGCTAGGCGCGCCGGGCCGGCGTACGGCGACATTCCAAGGATGGTCGCCCTGCCCGCCCCCTCGCCCGGACGCCGACAGGCGGCCGGGCGGGTGGCAAGGCCGGGCCGGTGTTTCGAGGGTGCATCCTGAAGGATGCAC
>CAJXLG010000211.1 GCA_913055885.1 uncultured Rhodospirillales bacterium | reverse complement strand
GGTCATGGGGCTTCCCGAAGTGCTGCGGGCCTTCCTGGACCACCGGCACGAGGTGCTGGTGCGGCGGTCGCGGCATCGCCTGCGGCGCATCGCCGAGCGCCTGGAGGTGCTCAACGGCTACATCATCGCCTATCTAAACCTGGACGAGGTCATCCGGATCATCCGCGATTCGGACGAGCCCAAGCCGGCGCTCAAGGAGCGCTTCGAGCTGACGGACAATCAGGCGGACGCCATCCTCAACATGCGCCTGCGCTCCCTGCGCAAGCTGGAAGAGATGGAGATCCGCAAGGAGCACGAGAACCTGACCAGCGAACAGGCGGATCTTGAGGCCCTGCTCGAGGATTCGGACCGCCGCTGGAAGGTCATTGCCGACGACGTGCGCGACATCAGGAAGCGCTTCGGCAAGAAAACGGCCGTGGGGCAGCGCTTCTCCGACTTCGGCGAAGCCACCGAGGTGCCCGACGTGCCCGTGGAGGCCATGATCGAGCGCGAGGACATCACCGTGGTGTGCTCGAAAATGGGCTGGGTGCGCTCCGTGAAGGGCCACATCCAGAATCCGGAAGAGCTGCGCTTCAAGGAGGGGGACGAGCTGCGTTTCGCCCTGCACGCCAGCACCACGGACAAGCTCCTGATCCTGGGCACCAACGGCCGTTTCTATACCCTCGGCTGCGACAGGCTGCCCGGCGGGCGTGGGCACGGCGAGCCCCTGCGGCTGCACATCGACCTGCCCAAGGAATCGGACATCGCCGATCTCATGGTCTACAAGCCCGGGCGCGAACGGCTCCTGGTGGCGACGGACGGGCGCGGCTTCCGCATCGCGGAGGACAACCTGGTCGCCCAGACCAAAACGGGCAAGCAGGTGCTCACCCCGGGCAGGGGCGCCCGGGCCGCGGCGGCGGTGGCCATCGACGAAGGCGCCGACACGGTGGCCGTGGTGGGCACCAACCGCCGCATGGTGGTGTTCGACCTGGAAGAAGTGCCGGTGCTGAACCGGGGCCGGGGCGTCATGCTCCAGCGCTACAAGGACGCCGCGCTCGCCGACATCAAGGTGTTCCGGGCGGAAGGCGGCCTGATCTTCACCAACGGCCAGAAACAGCGCCACGAACCGGACCTGACGCCGTGGCGCGCGCGGCGCGGGGCGCAGGGCAAGCTGCCCCCCAACGGCTTCCCGCGCAGCAACCGGTTCGACGGGTAAACGATAGCGTGGAAGAGCATGTTTTGTTATCGTTGACAGACAGCTTGGCGGAATGTAGCACTGACTACTATTGAGTGTGTGGCTCACCCAGCAAGGTACCATGAAAGGAGGTACAAATGGTCATTTCCACGAGTCGCCTTCCCAGCGAGGAGGCGTTTGAAAACATGAGCGATGAAGAGATCAAGGCGTTGGCCAAGGAGACCGTACAATCGGACATTATGCGCGGTGAGCCGGGCAACAAGGGGTTCACTTTTGATCAAGCGGAAAAATTGCTGAAGAAAGCGGCTGAAGAAGATGCGGATCTAACGGACGTGGTGCCCGATAATATCCGGCGTACCAAAGAATCCTGAGGGTACGCTTTTTTATACAGCGTCCGCATTAAAGAAGGATTATTTTGATGTCCTCGGAAATTAATGAGCAGGTTTATTTGCGGTGCACGCAACACCTGCTTAGCAACATAAGGCAGATCCTGGACAAAATGCGGGTGGACGGGCTGATCTCCAGGCAGGTCACCCATGACGTGACTCTCCGATGGGCCCGGGATGTAAACAGGCTCAATGACGGACAGGGGCCCAACGGGCTGTCGCCTCTCAAATATATAGCCTATCAGGCATTCTGGGTCCGCAAACTGAAACCCGTGGCTCATGCTTGGCCGCGTGAAGAGGTCCGGGCGGCTGAGCAGGAAGAGCGTAAGCTTTCGCAGGGGCTTGAGGTGGTCACGGTCAATGAGCAGGTAGCTATCCGGTTGATTATTCGCCTCGCTCTAAAATACGCCGAAGAAAACCAGTATCCTTCACCTGATTATAATGGGTATACCATCGCGCGTCCCATTCCACCGGGTCACCTCAGAGAATATTTTCGTGCATATCTGCAGCATCCGGTGAAGGACAGCATGCCAGCATCCCCGGAAGGGGAGGCTGAAAGGCACGGCACCACGTTGGATAACCTCATTTACAACATGCGCTATCGGACCTTTGGACCTCATCACATGACTCATATCCTGGAGCAGGCGATTTTCGCGGCCCACTATTTTAGTGTGGAGACGGGGGAGGGCGCCGGACGATAGCGACGGCCCTCCGCCCGGAGGGTTGTATCCTCAGAACACCATCACGTCCTTCAGGTGCGGCTCCAGCTCCGACAGCTTCTCGATGTGGGTGAGGTCCTTGTGCACCTCGCCGGAAAGGCGTTCCTGGGCGGGCTTGTTCAGGTGGTCGCGCAGATCGCCCAGGGCCTTGGGCGGCGCGGCGATCACCAGCTTGTCGAAGGCGTTCTGGCTGGCGGCCTTGTTGACCACCTCCGCCATATCCTTGGCGAAGCGCTCCTTCTGGTATTCGTGCCACGTCAGTTCGTGGCCGTAACTGTGGCCGCCGCTGCCCGGGTTGCGGCCGCGCCCCGGCTTGTCCGTGCCGGCGTCGCGGTCATAGCCGTGGGGCGCGGCGAAATCGTGGTCCAGCGCCGGGCGCAGGCCCTGGTCCGGCCCTTCGCTCAGGACGATATGGGCCCGCGCGCCGTCGGCAATCAGGGCCCAGGTCGTGGTGTTTTTCAAGGCGGCTCTCCCTTGCTCTTGCTGTGTTGCGTTCTTCCGTGGCGCCCCATGTAGGCGCCTCAACCGGCGCCCACCAGGGCCGGCACATCGTTCAGGTCGTCAAGCTCGGCTTCGGCGCGGCCGGGCAGGCGTTCGCGCGGCTGGCCGAAGCGGTTGATCCAGATGACCCGGAAACCGTAATCGGCCGCCCCCGCCACGTCCCAGGCGTTGGCCGAGTGGAAGGCGATGGCCGACGCCGGCACGCCGAAATGGTCCACGGCCATCTGGTAGACGGCGGCGTGCGGCTTGTACAGCCGCACCCCGTCCACGGACAGGATCTTGTCCAGAACGCCTTCCAGGCCGCTCGATTTGGAGGCCGAGACGAGCATGGGCATGGCGCCGTTGGACAGAAGCGCCGTCTTCATGCCGGCGCGGCGCAGGTGGGCCAATACGCCGTGCGCCTCCGGGTAGGCGTCCAGGCGCAGGTAGTGCTGCATGAGCCGCGCCCGCAGGGCGGGATCCTCCAGCCCCACGCTCTCCATGGCGTAGTCGAGGGCCTGCCCGGTGACCTGCCAGAAGTCCTCGAACCGGTTCATGAGGCTGCGCAGCCACGTGTATTCGATCTGCTTGCGCCGCCACACGTCGGCCAGCGGTTTCGCCCGATCGCCCAGGGCATCGGCGCAGCGCGCGGCCGCGGCGCCTACGTCGAAAAGGGTGCCATAGGCGTCGAAAACGCAGGCCTTGATCCCGGTGAGCGGTGTTTCGTGCATCATTCCTCCACCCTAACCGAAGATCAGCCCGGGAAGCCAGGTGGCCAGCCCGGGAAAGCCGGCGACGAGGGCCAGTCCGATGATCTGGATGACGACGAAGGGCAGGGCGCCCCGGTAGATGTGCCCCGTGGTGACCGCGTGCGGTGCCACCCCGCGCAGATAGAAAAGGGCGAAGCCGAACGGCGGGGTGAGGAAGGAGGTCTGAAGATTCATGGCCATGAGCACCCCCAGCCAGACCGGATCCATGTCCATTTTCAAGAGTACCGGGGCCACCATGGGCACCACGACGAACATGATCTCGATGAAGTCCAGGAAGAACCCCAGCACGAACATGACGGCCATGACCACCGCCGTCGCCGCGATCATGCCACCCGGAAGGTCTTCCAGGAACCCTTGAACCAGGGCCTCGCCGCCAAGACCGCGGAAGACCAGGGAAAACACCCCGGCGCCGATGAGAATGGTGAAGACCATGGTGGTGGTGCGCACCGTGGCCGTCATCACGTCCCACAGGACGCCCTGCCGGGCCGTGCGCCACAGGGCCGCCAGGAGGCCCGCCGCCATCACGGCGCACAGGGCGAAGGCCGCGTGGATGGCGTATTGATCCGCCGCCGGAATGGTGTCGCGGGCAAGGCGCAGGTCGAAGGTTTGCGCCAGGGCCAGAAGCGCCGCCAGGGCCAGCGTGCCGCCGAGGATGAGGGGGCCGGAACGACCGCCCAGGCGCGCGCCGGCCAGCAGAACGGCCCCCACGGCCCCCACGGCGGCGGCCTCGGTGGGCGTCGCCAGGCCGGTCAGGATGGACCCCAGCACCACCACGATGAGCAGCACCGGCGGAACCAGGGCGCGCACGACGCGTCCGCCCAGGCCCGCGCCGCCGGGCGTGTCGTCCAGGCTCTCCGCCGGCACGGGGGGCGAGCTTTCCGGGCGCAGCCACGCCACCAGGAGCTGGTAGCCGATGTACAGCCCCACCAGCATGAGCCCGGGAAGGAGCGCACCGGCGAAGAGGTCGCCCACGGACACCGGCTCGGGAGCGTAGTTGCCCACGGCCCGCTGGGCGTTCACCCACGCCGTGGCGATCTGGTCGCCCAGGAGCACCAGGATGATGGATGGCGGGATGACCTGGCCCAGGGTGCCCGATGCGGCGATGGCGCCGCTGGCCAGTGCGGGGTCGTAGCCCCGGCGCAGCATGGTGGGCAGCGACAACAGCCCCATGGTCACCACCGTCGCCCCCACGATGCCCGTGGACGCGGCCATGAGCGCCCCCACCACGGAGACGGACCCCTCCGCTTCGAGTGGAACGGACCCCACCACGTCCACCGAATCCGGTGATGCCGTTCCACCTGAAACGGAGGGGTCTGCGGACGCGGCGGCTGCCACGGACGCGCCGGGCGG